>CALBMD010000197.1 GCA_937896265.1 uncultured Pseudomonadota bacterium | reverse complement strand
AGGCTTGAAACTGAATTACTTGAGGTACAAAAACAAATCCAACACCTCAACTTAGCTCAAACCCTACAGAAAAATTTACAGCAACACTTAAGCCGCAGCCTGCTTGTCGAACAAAAACGCTCCAGTGCCGACCTTACCAGACTCAAAGAGTTGCTTCGCGATGTTCCAAAAGCTAACAGCAAGAATTCTCTTGCTGCACAACTATCCCAAGGATTGATCAGCCGTGAAGAGTTTTTGCGTGTGCAGCAGTCGCAGATTTTCCAACAAGAAAAAATGGCTGAACTCCAGAAAAAAGTCGATGCCTTGCAAAGTTCCACAGCATGGCTGCAAGAAATGAATTTGTTGGCTGACTCGAGCTTCGAGAAAACCGTCTTAGCTCTTACCGAGAGGGGAGCTCAAGACAGTGAAAGCATTGACAAAGAAAAAGACTTAGTAAAATCAGCACTAACGAGCTCAGAGACCGCCGTCCAACAAGTAGTGCTTGCTAAACGTCAAGCATACCTAGAAGCCCTGATTAATGATTTTCGTGTTTCTTTAGAACAAATAGCTAATCACCCTTATGTGCGGGCGAGTCAGTCACAAGTGACTATGGCTTTTGTACCCTACGATAATCTCAAATCACTGAGAGAAGAAACACAGATTCTCGGCTGCTATCTTGAATTTTTTCTTTGCAAACGCGTTGGTAAAGTTTCTCGCGTGCTTGATGGCGAAGTGACAGCAAGACACCCAATGAACGGCCGCGATTTACGAGGGCAAATGGTTGAAATTAACGTTGCTGACACAAGCTGGACAAAAAGCCGAACTCTGCTAATTGGTTTTTAGTGTCCATTCCAGGAGACGAAAAATTTAATGCAAGTGAAAGTTTTTATCGCTACTCTAGCTCTTGCTACTGCGGCAAATGCCCTTGCCAGCGCCAGCTCCTATTGCACAATGCTTGATGCAAAAGCTCAGCTAAAGTCAAAAGCTTGGCCTTTTGTGTTTACTTCATATTCCCAAGAAGAACAGCGTAGTATCGGTCCAGCTAAAAAAGCGCAGGCCTATGTTGGCTTTGTCTTCAATATCGACGATCTCCTCGATCATATGGCAGAGGTTGATTTTGCCTCAGCAGAATGCCGCCGCTATCATGCTGAACTCGACTACCTAGGCAGCCTCAATGCCATTCTTGCCAATGCAGAAAAAGAGGGTCGCCAAGCCCAACTAAACTTTTTAGAAGAAGGCTTGCGACAAAAATCTAATGAATTAGAGCTATTAGAGCAACGTCTGGCCACACAAAATGCGACTATTTTTGAAATCTTAGATACCAAACAAATCATTCATCAACGACAACAAGACAAAATCATCATCGAACAGCAGTTTCTCGAGGTAGCTAAAACTCCTCTGGCGCCGCCTCTTGCAGCTATTCAGCAGCTACGAGAAAAAAATGTGGAGGCAGCAAAGCAAAGCGCTAGCGCCCAAGCTCCTATTCTTGGTGTACAACCCTGGAATGTTGGTTTGGAAGCTGGCTATGAAATGCTTCCTGAACGTGAAGATCCAACACCTCATCACGGCAGACAACCTTACTTCCAAACGCAAGTGACTTACTATCTTGGCGCTCTTAGCAACAACGCTGAGCGCTGGCGCCAAGCACAAGAAGCTTGGCTAGCAAACGATCCATCAGGAGCAAGCAGCAAGGGCCAAGGGTTAATAGCCAAGATTCAAAATGAATTTGATATGACAACAAAAAAACTCAACACCTTGGTCGCCTACCGAGGTGATCTAGAACACTTGGCTATTCCCTTACACTCTCAAGGTGATACCAGCGCTCGGACCGCTTATAGCAAGATTTCTAATGAACTAAGCAAGCTAGCCCTCGAAGAGGCTTACCTGAAGGCCAAAAAGAAGTCTCTACTTCCTTACGCTACCAGCCAAGAAGATACTTCTCAAAAACAAAAGCAAACAAAACAATCAGTTACCTTTGTTGTCACAAAAGGTGATGTGGCAGCAGCTGGAGCAGAGAAATACCGCGTGACTAGTGATCAGCTACGACTGCGAGTTGAAGATACAACAGGAGATGCTATTAGCGTTCGCTTTCACTACCAAGGTCTAGGTAAAAATCCTGCTGTCGCTATGGGATCAGGTCTTACGCGCCATCAGTTTGGCGTCTTCCTACTTGCTGAAAACCAATGCAATATGCTTTATGTTATGCTGCGACTGGATAGTAAGAATCAAGCTACTATAGCCGTACAAGGCAAACGCAATCCAGAACAAGCGCTACATTTAGTTTGCCAAAACCACGGCTATGAAACGATAAAACCCGCCTTTACCACGCCTATAGGAGAGCTAAAACCAGATTCATCGATCGATCTTACAGCGAAAGTAAATGCATCAGGCATGCTCGTGGTTGAAGTGGACAAAAAGATGGTTTGGCAAGGTAGTGTCGCTGAACTAAGACTACCGAAAAATGGTTATAGCGGTATCCGCACTGATAATGTTGCTGTCGAATTTACCGTGGAGAGATTTTAGTGTGGCAACTCAGCGATGCTATGCATTTTCCTCTACTTCTTATCGGCGTCATCTTTCTCAACCGCTATTTCTTCGGCCTCTTGATGAAAGAGTTGCGCCAGCCTAGCAAATCTACTTGTGATAAATCAAATTCTACCCCCTGCTTTGATTTCAAAAGTGTCACAGTGATTGTTCCTCTTTATAATGAAGGCGAATCTATATACCATACCCTCATGTCAATTGCTGCCAGTGATTACCCGCAAGAAAGATTACAGATCATGGCTGTCGATGACTGCTCTGGAGATGATTCTTATCAATGGGCTTTAGCTGCGGCTGCTAAGAATTCTCGTATTAGCGTTATCCGTAACTCTCACAACATGGGCAAGCGGCTATCTATTGCCGCCGCTGTCCAAAGAGCACAAAGCGAATTTATCGTCTCCGTTGATTCTGATGTCATGGTGGAACCTGATGCTATTGGCAAGCTGCTGGCAGCTTTTACAACCCCTGATATCGCTGCTGTTGGTGGTCGCGTGCATGTCATTAACTGCCATGTTAACTGGCTAACAAAAATGCAAACCATCAAATACTTCATCGGCTATGAGTATTTGAAAAATCTTGAAAACGCGTTTTCTTCCGTAATGTGTTTATCAGGATGCTTAACAGCCTATCGTCGCCATGTCCTACTAGAGCTTGAACCAACGCTTTTGAACCGCTCCTTATTTAATATACCTATCAAATACGGGGAAGATCGCTTTCTGACCCGCCAGATCATCAAGTTAGGGTATAAGACAAAGCTCATTGTTGACGCCCACTGTTTTACCAAAGCGCCAACAACCATTGGCAACTATTTCTCACAACAACTCAGGTGGCGACGCTCTAATATTGTCGATTTCATAGGTGGTATCAGTCATATTTGGCGTATTAATGTTTTTGTTGCTTTGCACTATGTGGCTCTGCAGAGCCTTATTCTTTGCTATCCAGTTTATCTTTGGGGCATCTTCGCTAGTGGTAGTTTTTTTGAAGGCATGGCTATCCATGCTGGTATACTAAGCTTCTATGGCGCTGTATATGCTTTCAAATCGCAGCATCTTGCTGCCAAATACCGTGTTAACCCGGTTCATGTGCTAGGCCTAGCTTTGATGCTACCACTCACCTACATGGTAATTTCAGTGTTAGCTGCTTTTACTTTAGATGCCGGAAGCTGGGAAACACGTAAGGTTCAAGCAAGGACAGTCAGCTAATGAATTTCTTTAAACAAACGAAAAGCATTGAAAAATCTTCTTGGGAGGAACCATCTACAGAGCTTTCTCCCAAACTCTCTTCCTTACCAAGAGAAAGCACCTTCAAAGGCATTTGTATGGGTTTGGCTTCTGCCATTTGCTTTGGCTTAATGTCTCTTATAGTCCGCATAGCCCAGCAATTTCCCACCTCACAACTCATGTTTGCCAGGGGGGTTATAGGTGTCCTTCTACTATCTCCTTTTGTTTTTCGCGATATTCCCAAACTAATTCATAGCAACAGCGCCGTCTTATGGTTGCGCTTCGGAGCAGGTGCCGTAGCTTCCTTTTCCATGTTTTACAATATCCAAACCTCAGGGGTTGGCCCTGCAACCGCTCTTTCTAACCTAGCTACTGTTTTTGTGATCTTACTATCAGTTCTCATCCTCAAAGAACGTTTCGTCAAGCAGCAATGGTTGGGCATGGTTTTAGTCATTGCAGGCGCAGCATTGCTGCAATCGCCGGTTGGTTTTAACGTACCTATACGTGGCATCATTATCGGTGTGAGTGGTGCTTTTGCTAGCGGCATAGCTATGATTTCTCTTAAAAAAGCTTCCAAACGCTTCTCCGCCAATCTTGTAGTTTGGGGCTTTTGTTTTGTAATCCTTCTTGTTGCCAGTTCTGTACCCGGCCCACAGTGGAGCTTTCCTTATGACAGCAATATACTTATCTTAGGTTTATCTGGATTACTTGGTGTCGTTGGTCAACTTTTTCTTACACAGTCCTATCTTCATCTGCCAGCAGCTCTTGCCAGCACACTAACCTTGAGTGTTTTAGTATGGAGCGTCGCCTTTGAAGCCTTGTATTTACAAACTTTGCCGGAGAAGGTTGCATGTTTCTGCTATGCTTTGATTCTACTGGGTTTGCACCTGTCTCATAGCGCGCAAATGAAAACCAAGAGTTGACGACGCTTGAGCGTGATGTATAATTTTTAACATGAAACCCATCATGACAAATCTTAAAATGCATCAACAGGCTGTTGCCGTTGTTGGTCTAGGCTATGTTGGGTTACCACTAGCCTGCCTCTTGGCAACAAAGTATCGTGTCTTTGGTTTTGATATCAACGAAAGACGAGTGTTCGAGCTTCAAGATGGCATCGATCGTACGTCGGAAGTGACAATCAAAGACAACTTACGCAACCCCAACCTGCAGTTTTCCTCGGACCCAACGCCTTTAGCCCAATGCTCGATTATTATTGTGGCTGTACCAACGCCCATTGATAATCACAAAAAACCAGACCTTAGACCATTGATCGGAGCTTCGGAAACTATTGGGCGCCATTTAGCTCCCGGGACGATTGTTGTTTATGAGTCAACAGTGTATCCAGGGTTAACAGAAGACATTTGTCGTATAGCGCTTGAACGCACCAGTGGCCTTAAGTTTGGTGTCGATTTTCACTTGGGTTATTCTCCAGAGAGGATCAATCCAGGCGACAAAGTGCATACCGTTGATAAAGTTGTGAAGATCGTTTCAGGCTCTTCACCAGAAGTGCTTGATGTCGTTGACCAGCTCTATAGCTCAGTTATTCCAGCTGGCACGCATCGTGCTCCTTCAATTGCCACAGCTGAAGCTGCCAAAATCATAGAAAATGCCCAACGAGATATTAACATTGCTTTGATTAATGAACTCGCTGTTGTTTTTGAGAAGATTGGCCTCGACACCTTAGATGTTGTAGAGGCAGCTGGTAGCAAATGGAATTTCATGGCTGTCAAGCCTGGTCTTGTCGGCGGACACTGCATTGGTGTTGATCCTTACTATCTTACTTACCTTGCTGAAAGCCTAAATATTCACCCGCAGGTGATTTCCTCTGGCCGTAAAATCAATGATGCTATGGGTAAATTCGTCGGGGAAAAAATGATGCGCCTGTTGCTTGCTAGTGGACAAATCGAGCAGCCACTGAGCGTCGTTATTTGTGGTATGACATTTAAAGAAAACGTGCCGGATCTACGTAATAGCAAGGTACTTGATTTGATTCACACCTTAGAGGACTATGGCACAACGATTTATTGCCATGACCCTCACTGTGATCCTGACGAGTTCCACGAAGAATTCGGTCGTCATCTTACTGCGTGGGAAGACTTACCTTCCTGCGCTGGTGTTGTTGTTGCCGTGCCTCACGAGCATTACCGTCAAGGAGGGACCCTTGAATACTTCAGTAGCAAGCTGACCGGCCCTCGCGTCTTAATTGATTTAAGAGGTCTTTATGATCGCCAGGCGGCAAAAGATTTAAATATGAAGTTCTGGCGCCTCTAAGCTTCCATAATTGTGTTTTGAATCAGCCTGGGAATCCAGCGCTGGCAGTGAGCTAAAACGAAGGTTAAACGTAAATAAAGTTTTAGCTCACTGCCATCAACGCGAATAACCTGAGCTTGTGTACCTGCAGCAAAACTCTTTGTATCCTCAACAACATCAATCAATGGCCCGTGTTCAAATCTTGTAACAGGACTAGCAAAGAAGATACTGCGCTCTTTTATGAGCTCAATGCCAGATACAATACGCCTCCCAGAAGGAAGGATGTTAGTAAAAGACGCATCCAAATCAAAAAAGGAAGCAAAGCCTTTGATATCTTTGTCGATAATAGTAGACAAAAACCTATGCACTTGAGCAGTCGCTGGATGATGCTGGTTTTTAGAATTAAGCAAGTATTCTCCTCATTATTGCGTTACCAAATTGAAACAAGCAGTTACGAAATCCACCTAAGCGCTCGTTTCTTTGATCATTGTCATATTGAAACTCTAATTTTATCCCATTTTTCAGGCATATTACGGGATTTACCTTGAAAAAAGATTGATCATCTGCTAGTTTCCCACTACGAATACCCTGAATTTCAAAGGCTAAACATGCTTCCAATAGTAAAGCACCTGAAATTATATATATTTTTCATAGCTGTAGTTTCAATAGCCTCTGTATGCTTTGCAAATGAGCTTGATATTACAGATGAAAGCCTGCTTCACGCTCAAAATAGCTGGAAGACAAGTCACAATATTGAAGACTACAGAAAGCTATTTTTAGCTATTAATTTGCCTTCTGAACTTACGAACAAGCTCCTTGCATCAGCGAAACTTTTGGCGGATGAAGAAAATAAAAACAGTGTCATTGATAACACAAAGCCACTAAGCGATCCAAACAACATTTATGATCTCGCCAGGTTGAACGAGCTGCTTGAAAGCATGGATTTATCTTACGAGCTAAAATCTGAGATTATCAGAAAAGCTTTGCTTGTGCGAAAGCAACTAAATATTCGTATCCAGACTAAAGAGAAGATACTTCAGGCAGAGCAAACAATAAAAGAAAATGAAGAACTGATACAAGCAAATACAAAGCAAGGTCGAGCCCAAGCTAGCTATCATGAGCGTATTATCCTAGTTAGCGCTTTAGTGACAGCCGGCGCAGCTGTTTATATAGCTCCTTCGCTTACTGGCGCCAACGCAACTTGGCTAATGAACACTATAATGGCCCAAATTAATGCCAAACTACCACAATTAGCCTCTGCACTAGGGGCTGTTGCTATACCAGCAGCTGGTGCAGCTACTGCTGGTATAGCTGTAGAACTAACTGAGGATGAAATTTTAGCTGTTATTGCTCAAAGAAAAGGCTTTACTGCTGCTAGCTTGTCCCAAATTTTAGGTGCAGCTGATAAGGCGCAGCTAATTGGCAAAGATAAAACAGCGAATCTTATCATTGACTACTCTATAGACACTTCTAAAACAAAAGCAGCTCTAATGCGCATCCAAAATGGGATTATCCTTAATGATGCTGAAATAAAAGAAAAGGCTGATAGTTTATATGATCAACTCCAAGAACAAAAAACTAAATCACTTCAAAAACAGCCTGCTCAAAGTTCAGCTGCACCTTCCCTTGTTCTAAGGAACCATCCAGCATTAGCTCAAGTTCATTTCCCACGAATTCTTGAGCCTCAAATGTGGAACCAGGAGCAGCACCAAAAGAAATCACCTATTGTAATCGAAATTCCAATTCACACTGACCGCGAATGGAAAGTTCTAGTTGCTAAAAATCTTATTGAAAAAGCAAAATTTAAAACACCTTTTTTATCAACGAACCCCTTTGAATCAGGCGATATCGCGAATGCCTTCACAGCTGTCACAACAACAGCAAAAGAAACAATAGCAGCCACTGCGTCGGCAGCCCACACTTCTGTTGTCAATCGCGTATCACAAGCTAGCTCTACTGCTGTTAGAACTGTTTGGAACAAGTTCATGCAGGCGGCAGAAGCAGTAGATCCAAACGCTAAAGCATTTATATATTTAGGAACAGCGTCTTTAGCTATTTCACAATTTAAATCTACTTTTGACTTGGTTGTAGCGGTAAGCAGCTCTATCTGGACAGCTACAAGCTTTATAGTTAGCCAACCAGCTAAACGCAGCCAAGTTCTCGCAGAAGTACGAGAAAAAAATAGGCCACTAGAGGCAGCAAATAAAGATCTTGCCAAGATCATTGCAGATAACGAAAAGATTCTAGCTAACTTTCAACCTACCAATCAGCTGGAGGCTTTTGCCGTAGCTTTTTTGAGGAAAAAATATGAAATGGCTCCAAGTATCGCTTCACTGATTGAACACCATCTAGAGACTTGCGAGCTGGATCCTCAACACTTTCCGCGAACCAAGTGGCTCCTTGAGCTGGCTTTAAATCTGCCAATACTTGCAACTAAAGAGCTTTCTATCGATCTCTTAGAATTCAAACATCTTTTCCGTAATTATGACGTTAAAATACGTCATCAATTAGATGGCATCGCCCATCATCAGGTTATTGAATCTAAGCATTTAGCTAAAAAAGCAACCAAACTAATTCGTTCAAAACGCTATTATTTTGAAGGAGCAGCAGGCGTTGGTAAGACCGAAGCAGTTAAACGCTTAGGCAAAGTTTTGAATCTACCGATTGCTCATGTTAATTTTCACGGCGCAACTGTTGAAACTCTCATAGGCTCATCGATCAATGGTGGCAATCCAAACCCTGGACGGATCATCGAGGCATTCTTAGCTTCCAATCAAGGTCGTAGTACATCTTATTCAAACATGATCCTTGTTATTGATAAAGCAGACACTCTTTCGCCAGAGATTGAATCGTTTATTGCAACGCTTCTAGACCCATCAACACAGAGTTTTTTCAGCCCATTTTTTGGCACTAATATCCCGTTACCTTCAACCATCGTGCTAGTTGGGCAAAAACCAATCGCTGAGACCAGCTTTGCATCCTCAGTGACAAGAGTTCACTTCAATGGCTACAACCTGCAACAAAAATCCGATATTGTTTTCAAGGAAATTTTACCCCAGTTTGCAGCAGATACAAATATTAAAGAATTTCAAGCTCAACAAACTCTTCCTCAAGAAATAGTAAACGAAATCACAGAGGAGATATCATTTTCTAGCAACCAATCTGGGATTTGGGATTTGGAGAAAAAAGTTACTCAGATTTTGCTATCTAATCTGCACAGTGATGAAGAATAATTCAGCACTTTTAATTTATATAAAACTTAAGAGGACTCTTATGTATTCAAAATTTAAAATTCTCCTTGTGATCACGGCATTTGCTCTGGCAAGTAACTTGTCAGCTAATCCACCAAAAAAGAACCTTCGTGTGGGAAATGTTGCTTATTTTCATAATGCTACAAACGACCAAAAAAAATTGGACAAGCTACTAGAGCTTCTGGAGCTAACAAAAGAGCAAAAAGCGTTGGTGCAAGCCAATCTTAAAAGCAAAGAAGACAAGGATAAAGCAAACCTATTCGGTCACGAAAATTCCTATAACCTAGAGAATTTTTATAATTTGGTTATTCTTCCTCTTAAGCTAACTCTTGAAAAAGAGATAGAGCTGATGAAAAAAGCTTTTATCTATTTGAAAAACTTCCACTCTTACGTTGATACTCAAAAAACAATCAATTATCTAACAAAAGAACTCCACAAACTTGAGGCTAAAAGCGCCAAAGAAAAAAGCAATAGAAACTGGGAGCTTAGAAAAGCTCTTGCAGCTACTGCTCTAATAGGCGCAGCAATGAAGGGGATAACCGTCGCAAACCAAATAGCAGAAGCAGAAGCACCAGCGGCACCAGCGGCACCAGCAGCACCAGCAGCACCAGCAGCACCAGCAGCAGTTATAGCTTTATTACAGAGATATGTAACAGCTCAGCAAGCAATGATAGCTGGAGCAACTGCGTTTACTCTTAGCCTTTTATTCCCGGGGATTATATTTGAAGGGAAATTTATATCACGCCCTCTCTCTATCGGAAGTTCTATTGTAGGTTGGAGTGCTAAACAAGCTTTTAATATCACTTTAAATCCACTCTTCACAGCTTTTACAGATAACGGTAAAGCAACAAGAAAAGAATTAGACGCAGAAATCAAAACAGTCAAAAAAGAAATCGCTAGCCTTTCGGAAAAACTGAAGGACGCAACTGGGCAAAACATAATAGAAGAGTTAGAAGCTGCTTATATGGGGCGAAAGTACCGTATGAATCACAAGATCGCGGACCTCGTTGAAGGCCTTCTCAAAGACTGTGCACAGCAACCTCAAAATTTAGCTAAAACAAGATGGATTATCGAGTCGGCTATCAAGTTGCCTGGCAAACCATTACAACTGCTTGTTGCTGACGAAAAGACGCTTGAAGAGCAATTTAGCGACTACGGTGTCGAACTTGCAGCCTTTTTCAAAGAGTACTCTCAGAAATTACCCACAAATTGGCTATACTTTATGGGCAACCCAGGCACTGGCAAGAAGGAAACAGCTAAGCGCCTTGGTAAAGCATTAAATATCCCTGTTGTAAAAGCTAATTTTTCTGGTTTCAGCGTCAAAGAGCTAGTAGGCAGCGCCCTTGAAAGCGGTGATCCACAACCAGGCAAGATTGTTGAAACCTTCTTGGCAGCAGGCAACGATGCCGCTAGCTCAAACATGATCTTTCTTATCGAAGATTTTGACAAACTATCTGATGAGGTTCGCAACTTCATTCTTGCTTCTAACCCTCAAGGTTTTTTCAGCCCATTCTTCAACACTAATATTGAATGGCCTGCAATTGTCATCTTAACAGGCTCTGATTTCATC
>CALBMD010000196.1 GCA_937896265.1 uncultured Pseudomonadota bacterium | reverse complement strand
TGCTGCTGGTGGGGCGGTACTGCGAAAGAAGCTTTAGATAGTGATATTCAAATTATTTGTGACTCATTCCAAATTTGGACCAAAATTCCTTACTTTATCTTTTCTCGTGGTTGGCAATCTTTACCTCTTTCTATTGCGAATAATTTTGGCGACAAGTTACATCTCAACACACCTGCAAAAAAAGTTATCAAACGAAAAAATAAGATTGTTATTGAAACAGAAAAGAAGAGCTACGAGTTTGATCATCTTATTATGGCAGCACCGCCAGGAATTGCCCAAAAGCTGCTTACTCATTTTCCCAGTGACAGCACCTCCATTCTCGATGGCTATGAACACACAACTACACGCGTTTATTTGCATCAAGATGAAAGCTGGATGCCTAGAACAGGGCATCAGCCTTTGCTTAGTTTTATGCAAAACAAGCGAGGCAAGTATACAACCTTTTGGTTCGGTAAATTTCATCCAGAGCGACCTAAATATTATCTAACATGGGGCGAAGGAATCAAAAAGCCTCCTAAGGATCTTCTGTTAACACAGGACTTCTATCGCATACTACCAAACTGCATCTTTCAAGAACGTGCTAAACGCTATAGATCAATACAAGGTCGCAATCAATTGTGGTACTGCGGTGCACATGTTTTCTACCCTAAGCAAGCAAATGAAATTCCATCGCTTTGGCATGGAGATGCTATGTATTCCGGATTTAAAGTCGGTGCCAAGTTAGCTAAACTTTGTTACCCTGAAAAAACCTATCGATCACTGGGAGAGACAACATGTTAGACACAAGTATCCCCGATGCTCAAGAACGTCGTATGACTTCTGCTTACACACCAAATCTTGATAAAAACAAATCTGAATATCTTATCCTTGGTAGCGGTTTATCTGGTTTATCTTTTGGCGCCTTGATGGCCAATCGTGGCAAGGATGTTTGTGTGTTGGAGGCACATGAATTATTTGGTGGCTACGGTCATACTTTCCAATATGACAAATATGAATTTAATGCTCAGCTTCATTATGTAATGAGCTGCGGTAAAGGTCAGTGGGTTCGCGTCTTTTATGACAAACTTGGTTTAGAAGATGAAGTTCAGTTTGAAGCGCTTGATCCCGATGGCTACGACCGCATTTATTGCGAAGATCGCGTGCTAAAAATTCCTAATAGCTTTGATCAGCTTGCTATACGACTTAAAGAAATAGATTCAACTGCTGGTAAATCGGTTGATAAATTCATGAGCATCCTTCGCGATATCTCTATGGTCAACGACAATGCTCCAAGGCATGTTGGGCAAATCAATTGTATTGTCAGAAGAATGCCAGCCTATGCCCGTCTGGCTCCCTACTTTTATTTAACCTTGCAGCAAGTTTTTGATCGATGCGGCCTGCCAAAGCTTTTGCAAACAATGGTTTCTGGCCAGCTCATCGATCTCATGCTGCCACCTAAGGACATTGCTTTTATCGCCTGGGCTTGGCTTTTTACAGAATATACAAGAGGTGCTTACTACCCCAAAGATCATTTTCGCAGGCCTGTTGAGGCTCTTATAACCAAAATTCGCAATAATGGTGGCGATCTTATCGCCAACAGGCAAGTTACCGAGTTTATTTTTGACAAAAAACGTATCATTGGCGTCAAAGTACAAGAAGTTGAGCCAAAAAATGGCAGCCTTCTCGGCAAGGTTACAGAATATTATGGCGACAAGATTATCTGCAATTTTGATCCTAAAACAGCTGCTCAGATGATTGGCATGAAGCACTTCTCTCCTTTGATGCGCTATAAGTTGACCTACGACTATTCTTATTCAAATTTTGTCGTCTATGCCGCGGTTAAAGACCTAGATCTCGCTGAGCACGGTTTTGGTAAGTGGAATATTTGGCATTGCCATCATGATGATCTCAACCTCATGTTTGACGATATGTACTTACGCCAAGACTATAGCCGACCAAACTTTGCTATGAATTGCCGCACCTTGCATACTGATATTGCAGGGGGTTGCCCTGAGGGCGAACAGATCTTCCAAATTTGCACCGTTGCTAATTACAACGCCTTCAAGAACCTAAGACTACGTGATCCCCGAGCTTATCAAAGCAAGAAAAATGGCATCATGAAGCAATTATTAGGCATAGTTGAAGAAAAATATGTGCCAGATTTAAAGAAACATCTTTCATTTGCTATGGCGGGAACCCCTGTTTCTAACGAACGTTACTGCTGGGCACCGCAAGGTAATTCCTATGGCTGTAATTGGACGCCGGAAAATTTGCTGATGAAGAAGATAACTTCCAAAACTGGCCTAGAAAACTTCTACTTCTGCAACGCCACTTCCGGCATGGGTGGCTTTAATGGCACGATTCTCAATGGCATTCGTCTCTATGAAGACCTAACTGGCGACTATTTGGATTTTTGACAATAAATAGTCGACGACAATGAAATCGCGACGAAGATAGCATTTCAATACGGCTAAGGGCGATTTTTGCAACTAATAATGCCTTTTTTGAATTTCTACCAGCGACTAAATACCAAGAAGCGTTCTCCGATAAGACATTTAAGCTACATCCTGAAAGGGCTAGCATGTTTTTTCGCGAAGAACGCTTCGACGTCTCAGGTGCTTTAAGTAAAATTATCTTGGAAACAGGAGATCAAACACTTGAAGGCCGCCTAAAAAATATATCTCAATACGGCTGCTCTGCCTTTTTTAATGAAGAAATCTTACTTGAAAATGTTCAGATTGATGCCAAAATTATTATCGAGCAGTCTCTGGTGTTTCAAGGTCCGGCTGTCCTTATCAAGGACTCTCCTACCGAGTATCGGTTTCAGTTAAAAAATGAAGGAAGCAAGGTCAGTCAGATCAAAGCTTTACTTAAAGCTCGCAAGGGTATTAAAGCTGAACACTTTGAAGAAGATATTGTTGCCAATGAATTCAAAATTCTAGTTAGTGATTTTTGCTACTTAATCAGCTCTATTCGTATAGCGATCACCGAAGAAGAAGAATACAATACAGGGGTTGCTAATAATCTTACAGAAAAAGCGGCATTAGACACCTATTCTATAGAGAAAGCAGTAACTGCTTTTCAAGGACAAATCTTTTCCTTTTACACCAAATTTACAACAGCCTTAAGCAAAGTAGAAAAAAAACAGATTCCTCTTTATAAGCAGTATTTTCGCGTTATCTTTCACCCACTTTTTCTTAGGGCTCAAGATGCTAAAACAGCCTTTGACATCTATAACGACTCCAGTCTCGATCTCTTTGGCAAATTTTTTAATCAAGTATGCTTAAACGAACCTATGGCACTAGCTAACTATAATCGTAGTCAATTGATTGCTACGGCGCTCTCTCAGAAACTCAAAGAGATAAAGAAATTTAAAGTTGCCATTATCGGCGCAGGTCCTTGCCGCGAAGTAGAGAAATTTTTATTAGCTCCTGAAAATGTTGATGCCCTAAAAGACGCTAAAATCGACATTCTTTGTGTTGATCAAGAAAATCAAGCTCTACGACAAGCTCAGCGACGTCTCTACAAAATTGCTGCTGGCTTTTCCTCTGTTAAGGTCCGCTTTATCACTGGTGATTATATTGTTGGTTTGATTAAAAAACGAGAACCACTTTGGACGTCATTAAAGAATAGTGATGTAATCATTTGTCCTGGGCAGTTTGATTATCTAAGTGACAAAATAGCAACAGCTGTCCTAAAGAGCTTTTCAGAAATAGGACATCACAAAACAGCTATCATCATTGGCAACGTGGCCAAGGATCACCCCAACCGATTTAGTATAGCTTTTTTAACAGAATGGGAGCTTGTACAAAGAGACATATCCATGCTCAAGGAACTGCTTCCAAAAGAACTCAGAGCGAAGAAACTAGAATTTCAAACCGAACAAAGCGGCATCCATATCTTGATGTATTTGGCCTAACAGGTTGACAAGGAAAGATTTGAGTAGCATAACAAAAGAGAATTCATTGATGGCTCAGCGCATACGGATGGCCATCTTATATTTAACTCTGCCTCTTGGCTTCTTGTTCTTTGTTTTAGATGTCTTATTAGAAAACCATCCCTTAGCAGTTATTCTAGCTAGCCGAAGTTTGATAATCCCTTTTTGGGCACTAGGCTTTAGTTTGTGGCGAAAGCAAAAAGAACCAAAACATACTCTGATTCTCCTCTATGCTATCGTCTCTTATTTTTCTATCACCAATTCTTTTCTTATATCTACCTCAGGCAGCTTCTTTTTAGGGTTAGCGACTATCCTAACCACAGTTATTTATCTTGGTCTTATACCCCTTGGTTTACGTAACTTTTCTTTTTTAGCGATGATCTTATATGCTCCTTATATCAGTATAGCTGGTTTGCGACATGGAGAAGGCAATATTGCCCCAATCTTAGTTACTGTAATGATAGCGCTTGCAACTCTTGGTGCAACCTGGCTAGGCATATCGGCCTGGACCAAAACCCAGAAAGAAACTCACGACTCGCTAACAAAAGAAATAGCTATTAAAAACAATCTGCAGAAAATTATTACATCAAAACAAGAAGAAGCCATTATCAATTTCACGATAGGCGACAACTTCCCTCATGATATTGCTGATGAGATTCGCAAAAATCCGGATTTGATCAAAACTTTGAAAAGGCGAACTACTTGCCAACTTTTCTACGACATTAAAGAGTCGACAAAAAAATCTCAAATTGTTGATCCCTACGACTTTCAAGCTACCGTTGATGATTTAATTTTGAAGAGTAATAATATCTTCAAAAGCTATGGCTGCATCATTGGCCAGTATCTGGGCGATGGTAATCTCATTTTCTCCAATGCCCCTATAGATCGTGAAGGGTTTAATTTTTTCCCTATTTTAGCAGCTGTTGATGTTCTGACGCATGTGAAGAATATTTCTAAATCTGTCGAAAGCAAAATAGGCTTTTCTCTGGAGCTACGCATTGGCCTTAATCTTGGCTATACTTTCTGTAAGTGCGCGCCGCAATTTGGTTCTGGACTCTATACGGTGACGGGTAGAGAAGTTAATCTTGCCTCAAGAATCTGTGCTAGAGCCGAGGTTGGCACCATCTTGATTAGTAAAAAGCACTTAAGTTCGCTTTCGGTCAAGCAAATCAATGAATTAAAAGATAAAGCAAATATTCGTTTTTTAGGTGATGAAAAGAATATCAAGAGCTTTGAAGGGCAAAGCATCGGGTTAGTTGAAATAACTCCCAGATTCGACGTTGTTGAATCTCATAAAGACCGATGTTCTAATTGCCAGATTGGTATCTATATGGTCGTGGAAAAGATTGAAAATGGCACCATTGTGAAGTGTAGCCATTGCAACTTTACTGATATTATTTCTTAGTCCCAATCGTTTTCGCTTGGAGCACTGCGGTTCGCTCCTCCTCGCGTCTTGCACCCAATCGAACTTCGAATCCTTTGAATTTATTGGTGACTTTCAAAAAATTTCACTTCTCGGTTAGACCTTAGGCGCTGTAACTGAAGTAGCAGCATTTCTACTCTTTAAGGGAGATTTGCTTAAGGGGGATTTGCTCTTAATTGTGGGTTTAATCACAATTGTTGCTTCTCGATGCTGAAAGTCATACCACTGACGTAAAGCCTCAGCAGCAAGTTGGCTACCTTTTATTACCCAGCGGTCGCTATTTACAACAACAGCGCTAACAACCACCTTTGGCGCAGAGACAGGATATAAGCCAATAAACCAGGTCCCAAGCCCTTCAGGAGATACTGACTTCAAAGTCCCTGTTTTACCCCCAGCGTCAAGACGAAACTTGCGGTAGAGACGATTTTTAAAAACTCCAGCTGCTGTTCCCGAACGGACTGTCTTTTGCATCATCTCCAAAAGCTCCGTGCCGGTTTTTTGCGAGTAAATAGGCTTGGAAGTATAGGCCAGAGGTACCCGTGCTGTATCAGCAAATAAAACTAGAGGGGTCGGCTCACCGTGATTTGCTATCATCAGCGATAACCAGGCACCGTGAGCAGGACTCAAACCAGCTGGACCAAAGCCAGCAGCATAACGTCCGACATCTCTGATATCCGAATGGGTGGCCGTAGGAGGCAAGAGAGGGCTACCAGATACTTCAAAATCAGCGCTTAAATTTTGCTCGCCCCAGCCCATATGATTTGCAACATCTAAAATTGGACCAAGCCCTACCCTCTGCAAAGCCATGCTAGCGTAAAAATTATTACAAGAGTCGGCAAATGCGGTGCTCAATGAAGTAAGTCGCGCTCGTCTTTTAGAAAGAGCTGTATCATGTAAAAGCATAGATTGGGTTCGAACTTCTCCACACCCGCCAAAAAGAGGAAGAGAGTAGTCACTTTTTACTTGCAACTCCAAAGCAGCAACAGTCGTAGGGATTTTAAATAGCGAAGCAGCTGGAAATCCCGGGTGCAAAGCTGTATGCTGCTCTGCGCCCCATGATTTAGGGTCCTTACCTTGAACCATAGCTAAAATTTTACCCGATTGAACCTCAGCTAAAACAACAGCCGCAATTGGATCACCCTTGCTAGACAAGAATGTCTTCAGACCCTTTTGCAAGGGTTCAACTAAAGTTAAAGGACGATCACCTTCCTTGTCTTTCAAACGAAAAAGCTTGTCAGGTGTTGGCTCTGGTAGCATCATTGGGATTTGGGGCAGAGCACGCCCAGATAAAATATGAGCCTGACAAAGGGACAACAGGAGAGCGAGTAGGCGCAGCATCAGAACCTCATATGCTCAAAACGGTTTCCTACAACAGAAGATTAGCTTACAGTTAAGATAGGCATTGTTTGTCAGAGGAATTTTAGCTAGTGACCAATCTAATCGCAACCAGGTATCTGTTGAAAGAAATCGTGCCACAGGTCTTTTCTACGCTGATAATCTTTTGTTCGATTATCGTGGTATCACAACTTGTACGATTATCAGATGTGTTGGTTACATTCGGCCTTACTCCAGAAAATATCCTCTTACCTTTTTTATATATCATAGTGCCTTTTTTACCAATTGTTCTACCTATTTCTTTTCTCTTTGGCATGATGATCTCCTTTTCCAGAATGAGTACTGATGGGGAAATTACAGCCTTTTTAGCGTCTGGATTTGGTCTACGCAAAATTTATCGAGCTGTCTTTATTGTTTCATTATTTGTCACCGGGCTAGGCTTTTTTTGCAGTGTTAACTTAGAGTCATGGGGCCGCCGCGAGTTTATTCAATTCATTTATCGAAAAACCCAAACAGAAATCGACAATATGGTTCGGTTTAAGATTAAGGCTGGCATTTTCATTAACGACTTCTTAAGCTATGTCTTCTATACCGAGAAGATTATAGAAGGGCAGCAATATAAAAATGTCATGATTGCGCCAAGGACAAGTGAGCAAGGCGATTTTGTTCTGCTAGCACCACTAGCTAAAATTACTGGCAGCGTGCAAGAAGCCAATCTGCGCATGGTCCTCTATGACGGCATGTCCTACTCCATGAATTCACAGGATACTCAAAGTTCCACCCTTGCCTTTACTGAAGCCGAAATCGATTTACTGAGAGTATTTCAAGACCAGATTCTTGGCCAAGACTCTAAGCAGGATGACTATCGCGGCTTTCGCCCAAGCGAACTTTGGGAGAGGATTCATGAGCTAAGAAAAACTGGTGAAGATCCAGAAGAATTGCGCAAGGCTAGCTATTTATTTTACTCCCGACTAACCAACTGCTTTATTACAATGCTATTTGGCATTTTAGGAATGATTTTAGGCATTACTGATCAGCGCCAGGCTAAAAATTGGGGTTACTTCAATGCTATATTCGCCACTATGACCTGCTTTATCATCCTGATTATTTGTAGGTGGCTAGCTGAAAACAATTTTCTAAGTATTTTCAATGCCGTAGTTACGCCCCATATCCTATTCCTCTTATTTGGCTATTTTTGCCTTTATCAAAAGGATAGGCTTCCTATGTCCGAGTCTATCTTTGCTTCGCGAAATCTTCCTTTTTTAAAAGCGAGCAATAAGCGATAATGGGTTCTCTTTAAAAACCTTTGAGGAAAAACATGCGACGAGTCGTTGTAACGGGCCTAGGCTCGATCAATAGCACGGGATTGAATGTAAAAGATAGTTGGGCAAATGCAGTTGCAGGCAATTCAGGTGTGCGCCGGATTCAAAGTTTCGATACAAAAGATTCTTCGGTCCATATTGCTGCAGAGGTAGATGGCTTTGACCCTGAAACTGTAGCTAACCCCAAGGATGCGAAAAAACTGACACGGTTCATTCTTTTGGCTCTTGCCGCCACAAAAGAAGCTATTGCCGATGCTAACTTAGTCTTCAATGAAGCTGAGGCTGAGCGTGTCGGCTGTGCAATAGGCAGCGGCATGGGTGGCTTGGATGAGATCGTTAACAACGCACTTGTTTGTAAGGACAAGGGCCCAAGAAGGGTAAGCCCTTTTGTTATCCCTTATTCCATTACAAATATGGCTGCAGGCGTTGTGGCTAATCAATTTAACTTGAAGGGGCCAAATATCTGTACCGCCACAGCGTGTACAAGCTCGACCCACAGCATTGGTGAAGCTTTCTTATATATCCGTAGCGATATGGCTGACGTCATGATAGCCGGAGGCAGCGAGTCTACTATCTGTGAACTAGGCATTGCTGGTTTTGCCAATATGAAAGCCTTGAGCCGCAATAACGATGACCCTAAGCGAGCTTCACGCCCCTTTGATCTCAACCGCGATGGTTTTGTCATGGGCGAAGGCGGAGGCGTCCTCATTTTAGAGGAATATGAACATGCCAAGAAGAGAGGAGCAAGGATTTATGCCGAAGTTTTAGGTTATGGCATGTCAGGAGATGCTTACCACATCACCCAGCCCTCACCAGGGGGCGAAGGCGCCCAGCGCTGTATGCGCGCTGCCTTGCATTCTGCCAAACTTAGACCCGATCAAATTGACTATATTAATGCCCATGGAACGTCTACTTTCTACAATGATATAAATGAATCCGAGGCTATCCGCCAGGTCTTCAAAGAAGCAGCAGATAAAATCTGGATTTCTTCAACTAAAGGGGTTACGGGGCATTGTTTAGGAGGGGCCGGGGCTATTGAAGCTGTCTTTTTGACAAAGACTCTAGAAACAGGGATTGTCGCGCCAACTGCCAACTTGGAAACAAAAGACCCAGAATGCTCGCTAGACTATGTGCCATTGATAGCTCGCGAGCGCAATGTTCGCTACGCTCTCTCAAACTCCTTTGGATTTGGCGGCACTAACGCAACTTTGGTCATAGGAAAAATCTAACTATCGACCACCCTCTTAGGCACTCCGAACAATCTTAGTGCCCAACGTCCCAATTATTAAAGAAGGATACTAGCTTGAGTAAAGAACGGTCAAAGGGTAGCGTGCCCTTGCAGCAAAAAATCAAGATGCTTAAAAAAATGATGCTTTATCGTCATTTTGAAGAGCGAGTTATTGCCGCTTACACCAAACAAAAATTTTCAGGTTTTTGCCATCTCCATATTGGCCAAGAAGCTGTTTGTGTTGGGGTAGGTGAAGCCATGCGCCCTTCTGATTATGTGATAGGCAGCTACCGCTCTCATACGCAAGCCATCGAAAAAGGTATCTCGGCTGAAGCCGTATTCGCAGAACTCTTTGGGAAAGTGACTGGCTGCAGCCGTGGTAAGGGTGGCTCGATGCACATGTTTAGTAAAGAGCATCGTTTTTTAGGCGGGCATGGCATTGTCGGGGGGCAAGCGCCTATCGCTGTTGGAGCAGCATTTACAGCTAAATATCGGCAAGAGGATGATGTTGTTGTTTGCTACTTAGGTGACGCCGCCATGAATCAAGGACAGGTGTTTGAAGCCCTTAACCTAGCAGCTACTTACACGCTGCCAGTGCTTTTCATTATTGAAAATAATAAGTATGGCATGGGTACAGATATCCGCCGTACAACAAGCGTTGAACAGCTTTATGTCCGAGCGCAAGCTTTTGCTATGGATCATTCCCTTATTGATGGCATGGAAGTTCTTAGCCTTTATAACCATGTCGCAAAAATCATAAAAACCATGCGTCAAAATAACAAGCCTCATCTTCTAGAAATCAACACTTACCGCTATAAAGGACACTCAGTGTCTGATCCTGGAACCTATCGCACCAAAGAAGAAGTGCAAAAATACCAAGATCTTGACCCTATTTTGACGCTAAAGAAGCAGCTAATGGATGCCAAGGAGCTGACTGTAGAGCAATTTAGCGCTTGGGAAAAAGAAATAAAAGAAGAGATCAAAGACGCCGAACGTAAGGCAGACGAGGCAGCACTACCTGATGTGGCTGAAGCCTGGCTTCACGTTTTTGCGGGGGAGCAATAACATGGCTATAAAAACATTTAGAGAAGCCCTTGGCGAAGCCATGAGCGAAGAAATGGCAAGAGATTCTAGTATTTTCCTTATGGGAGAAGAGGTCGCAGAATACGACGGAGCTTACAAAGTGTCTAAGGGCCTCCTTGCGAAATTTGGCCCCACCCGGGTTATCGATGCACCGATTTCGGAAGGTGGCTTTGCAGGCCTAGGTATTGGTGCTGCTATGACTGGTTTAAGGCCGATCATCGAGATGATGACCTGGAACTTTGGTATCCAAGCTTTTGACCAAATCATTAACCACGCTGCCAAGATGCACTATATGTCTGGCGGTCAGTTCAATGTTCCCATTGTCTTTCGTGGTCCAAACGGTGCTGCTCATATGCTTGGTGCCCAACACTCGCAGAATTTGGATCCACTTTTAACAAATATTCCAGGATTAAAAGTCATTTCTGTAAGTACCCCTGCCGACGGCAAGGGCTTATTAAAATCAGCTATTCGCGACGATAATCCGGTAATTTTTCTAGAGAGCGAAATGCTCTATGGTTTTAAAGGAGAAGTCCCCGATGGCG
>CALBMD010000195.1 GCA_937896265.1 uncultured Pseudomonadota bacterium | reverse complement strand
CGGGTACGACCGCTTAGGTTGGTAATCTCTAAATTTTCCCCTTCTCTAGGCTCAGCCTGACTCATAGCTAAACTCCAGCAGTTATTTGGTAAAATTGTACTTATTAAGTTATTTCTCAATAGAACAAAGATTATACATTTTTTGCGACTAAAAGCCAGCGTTAAGGTGCCGATACTTTTAGAAGGATTAAGTAAATACACCCCCTTCTGCCAACCAATGAGGCAAGTATGATGACAAAGGTATGCTTATCGTGGGCTTTCATTCTATTGGTAGGGTGTCTTAAGGAGATACCTCGCCAGAAGGCATCCTTTGGTTTGTTGCAAGATAAATCAATCCCTGAAAACCGCGAGTTGTTAGCTAAGGTTACTATCAATCCAGGCCTGTCGATGTCTAATCTGCAGGGTGCTGCTCAGCATTCTCTTAATGTAGTTCGCAATGCGAATAAGGCTGGAGATGTCACCATGTCGGATGTTGTCTCTTACCATATCCTTGATCAGGTTGGTCAGGCGCCAGGGAAAGTCCCTGATTGCTGCGATTATGATGGTGACCTAGCAGCTATCATGAAGGAGTTTAAGGCTGATGTAGATGCTAATATTAAGGACTTTGATTTTGAGCAGAAGCAGCAACTGATCAAAAAGATAAAATGGGTGGATAAATTCTCTCGAACGGAGTCAAATCCTAATGTTGTTGCTATGTGTAACTATATGCAGATTGACGAAGCAAAGTTGGGGGGTGGACAAGAGCTTAAGAAGTGGAAAGAAATAGAGCTATTGCGCAGTGCTACAGACAAGTTTATTGCTCCAGACAAACCAGCCAGGCTTAAGCTTGTGCTTTACCATGAACTGTTTCATTGCTTCTTTGAAAGAGGGCATTTACCGCCAAATGTTTTTGGCATTATGAATCGCAATATTTCGGTTGTCGTCAAGAATTTGCAGCAAAACTGGAAGCAGCTAGTTGAAGACCAGCTTTCACCTTCTTTTATTGAGAACACTCAGGTGTTGCAATAACCTAATAAGGTCGGCCGATAAGGATGCCTACCATCAAGCTATGTAGAATGATATCAGGATCAAAGTTTGAGTGTAGAATTCGATAATTGTACCCGCCATTAGCATAAAAGTGGAAGCTAGTGTTGGAGTAAAAAAGCTTTTCGGCACCTACTGTGAAGCCAGCAATAGCATAGGATTTAATACGATCTTTATTGTTGACCTTAGCTAGACCTCCGAAATTGAGGTCTAAAAAATAATTTGTTTTGATAGTTTTGTCACGATAGAAAAACCTCCCGCTCATTGAAGTAGCTCGCGCTCTTCCTGGCTCAAAATCAATAGATCTAAAGATAGTTTTGTCAAACTGTAGAATTGAAAAGAGAAAACCAGCGCCAAAGTTTTTGTATAGTGCAGGAAATTCCAAAAGAAAATCGATAGAAGAATACATTGGCCGCTTGCCAGCCTGTTTATTTTTTGTCAGTCCCAAATAATGCTGTAGTTGTGGTCCAAAAATATTCCAATTGCGAGGTGGGCTCGGTTTGCGGTTAAGCAGGTTCTCTAAGCGTGCAACGACAGGGTCATTGTCAATCATCCCTTCGCTCATAGCTTTGATTTCGTGGTGATCTTGAATGTTGATTGGGCGTTTTTTTATACCGCTATTTGTCGTAACAAAAGCTGTTTTTCCGGGTTCAACTTCAATGGATTCCCCCATGGCTGTTGTTAACTTTGCTGTACCTTCTAGCACTGACAGCTGAGAGGAATCAAAGAATATAATAAAGTCAGAAGTTTTAGACTCAACGATTTTGTCGTGCATGCGAAAGATAGGTTTTTTTTCGGATTTACTCTCCATAAGCGATCGGGCAGTGCCAAACTCCATCTGCAACCAATCAGGCATTGCTTCGCCTGTGGAAGTGGGGCTAATTCGTAGATAGCTATCTCGCCGCAGTAAGATCTGATCGCCGCTAGATAAAGTAAGGAGAGCCTTGCAATCACTGCGACAAAAAAGCTGATCCCCGAGGTAGATCTCTGAGTCTGTTTGCAAAGCCCGAGCGTCCCAGAATTTTTTTTCATAGATCACGCGAGATTCGTTGGCGTGAACGGGCAATGGTTGGAGGGTTGGCTGTGGGTTGCTTAATACTACCAGATTGCCAACAAGCTTTGTTACGCTGCCTATCTTTTCGCGAGCGAGAAGCTGGGTGCTATAAGTCACAACAATGCTAAAAGCTATATGAGAAATCTTCATGCTGTCATTATAACATGAAGGGAGAGAATATGATTGGACTTCCTCAGAAAAGGTGTACAGCAATGAGCGTCAATTTGAAGGCTCACCTCTGAAGGAGGTGATTCTTGAGCTTAAACTGCAACCGGTCTAATATCTCCACAAGCTACCACGGCCCTACCCGCCGCTAGAATATTTACCGACGCGTTGACATCGGCACTTATCGCAAAGTTACAACTCAAGCATCGAAAACTTGCTTGCGTTTTTCGATTGTCCCTTTTCAGTCCAACCACATTTGGAACATCTTCGAGAGGTGTTTCTAGGTGAGAAGCTGACGACTTGATCACCACTCCAGCCAGATTTGTATTCCAGCTGACGCCGAAACTCATACCAACCTTGATCCAAAATTGATTTGTTGAGTCCGGATTTTGCGCCTACGTTTTTCCTGGACTATCAATACTACCTTTCGCCGAACTGCTCATATTTGATATTTTAAGATCTTCAATGACAATTGTTGCGTGGTTTTTGCAAATTTTGCTTAAAGCCTTGTGCAGGAAGTCCCTGCGAATTTCTGAAATTTTCATGTGGATTTTTTGGACTGCATACTTCTGTTTCGTCCAATTTTGCGAACCCTTCTTTCTTCTAGAAAGGGTTTTTTGAGCTGCCGCTAACTTCTTTTCATACTTTTTAAGCGGTCTAGGTGAACTTATGACTGTTTGGTCAGATAGTGTTGCAAAACTGGCTATGCCTAGATCAATACCAATTGCGTCGCCTTCGTGCTTTGGGATTTCTTGCACAAATTCAGTCTGAAAGGAAATATACCAATGTCCACAGTAAAACGAGACCGTAGTGTTCTTTAATTTGCCCTTTATTTCTCTAATATCTTAAAATTTTACGTTTCCGATTTTTGGCAGCTACACATGATTTCCGGCAATTTTAACGCCTTGCGGGTAGCGAAAAGTCTTATCACGATTTTTCTTTTTAAATTTCGGAAAGCCCTTTTCTTTCTTGAATCCATCGCGTAAGGCGCGATCAAGATCTTTCAGCGTTTGTTGCAAAGGCTGGGAATGCGCAAGTTTCAAAAACGAGGTCGAATCCTCGACCTTCCACTCCTTCATCTGCCCTGCCATTTGGCAATAACCTTTGTAGCCTTCCTTTTTGTTCAGGCTTTCCTTGACCGAGGCAAGCGATTTGTTTCAAACCAAGCGAACGCAACCAGCTGTCTGCGCCATTTTTAACCGTTGCTCTGCACTCGGCTTCAATTTGAATTTAAATGCTTTGCGGATTAACATAATCTTATGTTATTAATTGGTCTATGGATATGTCAAGAGAAATTAGAACTGGAAGACACGTAGTTTACGATATGCACGTTCATTTGGTCTTTGTGACAAAATATCGACGCGCCGTCTTTACTAAAGAAATCCTTGATCAGTTAAGGCCGATTTTTGCCAGTGTCTGCAAAGATTTTTCAGCAGAACTTCAGGAGTTTGACGGTGAAAGGGACCATGTTCACTTACTCATCACCTACCCGCCCAAAATTTCGGTTTCAAAACTGGTGAATTCCCTCAAAGGTGTATCCTCTAGGATTATACGATTGAAAAAATTTCCTTCAGTTACCAAGGCTCTGTGGGGCGAAAGTCTCTGGAGTCCAAGTTATTTTGCCGGCTCTTGTGGCGGCGCACCGATTGACGTTATTAAGCGCTACATCGAGGATCAGCAAACACCGCATTGATCGCTCGCCCTCGCTAATGCGGGACTCACGATGTTCGCTTACATCCCCGCCATAAATGGCGAGGTTTTGCGCGAAGTAGGGATAAAAATTGATTCGCTTCTGCGCAGCAAAGGCTAACGTGCGCTAGTCTTTAAATGGGGTCGCCTCAGAAAACGGCACATCCTGGCTCTGTTTAAAATCTGTGGCATTCACCTTTGGGCGATGAGCGCTGGCCTTCCTAGGTGGCGACAATTCGGATCTTTAACTTAGGATGAAGCTTTTCAGGATAACCTATCATTCTATCTAAGGTGAATCCTTCAATTTTACCCCGAAGTATGTCGCTCATTCTAGATTCATCTATCCCCAAAATATCAGCTAAATTCTTCTGCAGTAGTTTGTTTTCTCTTTGATATTTAAGGATCATCTGACAGATTTGATATTTTGCCCGATCGATCTCGTTTGCATCTTCTGGTAGAGCTATGTTTCCAGCTTCGTATTTAGGATCGGAAAGCTTATCTCTAAAATTTTTTAGAGTCTTTTCATCTGGAAAATCGAACTCTTTTTTTTCTTTTAACTTCATTTTTACCTTCTAAAGCAATCTTTCGGTTACCTTCATCAAAATGGCGCACATGATTACAGCAGTTGCTTTGCTATCAACTTGCCCTAGATCGCCGCTTTTACCAAGCATTCTTCTAGCGGCACCACCTAGGGTGCTTTCCCATTTTGGGGGCGGGGTGAGTAGACCCGCCGAGTAGGGTCCACCAAAGCGAGAACTAAGCCTATAGAAAACTCGATGCGAGGCCGCGATGAGTTTCAAGAAAACAAATGTCCTACGCAAACAACTGGCTAGATTTGTCTTTTTTAATTGCCGTTTTCTGAGGCGGTCTCTTAAATCAGCAGTTTTCGACCGATAGCCATAATATGAGCGCTAGCACCAATTACAGTCTCATCCGCTTCAATCATTGCTAGAAGTCGCAAGCATTCCTGCCAACTTTGAGGATCTTTATGCATTTCTAAAACAACGCGAGTGTCCCAAACTGGGCCTTCGATACTGATAAGCTCAATATTAGTAAAACCAGCTCCTTTTACCTCTTCTCGGAGTTCATTTGGATGATGTAGGTAAGAGAAATTAAATCCTTCTGAAGATTTTTCATAAACTCCGGTCGTTAAAGAGCGCTCAATGATGGCTGCTTTACGGCTCACAGCATTTTTATGCATTGCATCGATGAAGCTGGCTATTCGGCTAATACCAGAGGCAAAGAGCAAGCCGTCTGGTTTAAGGATGCGCCAAGCCTCCTTTAGGGCTTGGTGACGGTCTTTGCCTGTGAACAGATGGTAAAGCGGTCCAAAAAACAGTACTACGTCAACAGAGGCATTGCTAAAGCTCTCTAAATAGCGAGCATCAGCGACTTGGTAGCTAGCTAAATTTAAGGAACTGGTTAAAGCTTGTTCCTTAGCGTGCTCAATGTGAATAGGAACAGGATCAGCTAAATGCACCTCATAGCCTTTCAAAGCCAGTGAAAAAGCATAAACCCCAGCAGCACCGCCAATATCGGCGACAATAGACGGCGCTTTGGGTAAGCGCTGTTGCAGAATTTGTAGAGTTCTATCTCGTTCTAAGACGTGGGTATTTAATCGCAATCTTTCATTGCTGTTGCTGTAATATCTCTCAAGAGCTGTTTCGATCATGTTTTGAGTCCATTTAATTTGGCTAGTGTGAAGTCTGTATTAGCATAAGGACTATTTTGTCGTCAATTGTCCTGCTTGCAATCACAGGGCTGCCGCATCTAAATGTCTTGACGCCTAGAAAGCAACGCAAGGTCTGGAAAAACCACGCTGGTTTCCAAAAAGAGTCTTCTTGGGAGCTGCGCAGTTTTCTCCCAAACCCTCATCCTTGCTGTTGCTAGAATTAAGATGCGGTAGCTCTGCTTGCAATCATGCTATCATAACGAATTTAGAGTTAGAGCTGGTTTGGTGATAAAAGCTAAATTTCGTGCTACAAGTAAAAAGTATTCTGCTATCTTTAGAGAACTTTATATCAATGTCAAAAACAAAGTTATTGCAAAACTCAGTACAGTTACCTGGTTCAAAGAGTCTATCAAACCGTGCTATTCTCCTCGCCGCCTTGGCTAAGGGACAAAGTCGGATACGGCGATTTTTGTGCTGTGAAGACACAGATCTTATGCTAAATGCCTTGTCGCAACTTGGTGTCGTGTTTAAATGGGATAAAGAAGATCTCATTGTTGAAGGAAGGCAAGCCTCTCTGGCTGCTTGCGATCAAGCCTTAGCAGTTGGCAATGCTGGCACAGTTGCTCGTTTTTTGCTACCTGCTCTTGCTGCCTTTGGCTCCGGTATTTATCGGATAGAAAGTTCGTTGGTGATGGCTAAAAGGCCCTTAGCTCATCTGCTAGATGCTATGGTCCCGCTTGGACTTTGCTATCATCGGTTAGGGCCAGATTTTTTTCCCTTACAAGTGCAAGGTGGTTCGTTTCATGGCGGCCACATGAGCCTTCAGGGGCAACAAAGTTCTCAGTTTCTCTCTGGGTTGTTGCTTACAGCACCGCTATTATTGCAAGACAGTACTATTCATATCGAAGGCGGGTTAGTCTCTAGGCCTTACGTTACTATGACTTGTCAGATGATGCAGGCTTTTGGTGTCAAAGTGCAGTGGATAAATGCCAATACGCTTTTTATTGCTGGTAAACAATCTTATCAAAGCTGTGAGTATGCTATTGAAGTTGACGCTTCCACCGCCTCTTATTTTATGGCTCTGCCACTTATTGTAAGAGGTGAGCTAACAATAAGTGGTTTGCAGAGTGATTCTTTGCAAGGTGATATAGCCTTTGCTTCGATTTTAGAGCAAATGGGTGCTCAAGTATCTTGGACAGACGAGGGCATTCATATCGCCTATAGGCCACTTTCTGCTGTTGATGTTGATATGAATGCTATCAGTGACGTAGCACCCACTTTGGCCGTCCTTGCTCTTTTTGCGCAAGGCACTACTCATATTCGCAATGTTGCTAACATGAGGGTTAAGGAATCTGATCGCATTGATGTTTTGGTAAAAGGCTTGCGTCGGCTTGGTGCTATAGTGCAAGAATATGCTGATGGGTTATCTATAACCGGATTTGGCAGCTATCATCCTGCTATGCTTGATGTAGCTGAGGATCATCGTATGGCTATGGCTTTTACTCTGGCTGGTTTAGCTGTCCCAGGGGTTGAAATAAATAATAGAGCCTGTGTCGCCAAAACATTCCCCGGATTTTTTACAGCAATCGAAAGTTTGTTCAGCTCCTCACTCTGAATTTGGCCTGATCCAACATAGCTTATGGCCATGTTCGCCAGAGATAAACAGTGTTAGCTGGGGTGCTAGCATTCATGATGACTCCCAAGGCAAGGCCGTTGGGTTGGATAATCAAACTTTGTGGCTCATAACCACTAAAACCAAGGCTGACATTAGCGTTAAATATCGAGTCTAAGGAACCATCGACATTGTAGCGGCGAAGAGAAGGACCTGCTGTCGAAACGACTAGCTGCCCATTAGGTTGCAGAGCAGCAAAATAAGGGGATATGCCAGCTGTGCAGGCCTTGCCACCAATGCCGTATGTGCTATCTAAAGCTAGCGCTGAAGTAAAACGAACAAGGCAAAACTGGCCATTATTAGCTGCTACTGCAGCTAATATTTTCCCATCAGGTTGCCTAACAATGCTACTCACCGATTCATCGCCTAGGTTTCCCCCAATACTTTGGGAGAAAATAGTCACTGTACCGCTTGGAGAGATCTTAACAAAAGCTGAGCCGTGAGCTGAAGCATTTAGCCAAGTGCTACCAGCAATGACTAGTGTTCCATCTTCTCCTAAGGAAGATGCTTGAGCAATCGTGGCATAACGTGGGCTAGCGTATGTTCCTGACCAAGTGTTTCCTGTGCCAATATATTGATAGCCAGTGAAGCCACCTGTTGGAAAGTTATAACCAAGGTTATAAGTTGTATCAACAGCACCGCTTGCAGTTAGGCGTACAATGCTAAAGGTACCTTCGTCGGTACCGCTATAGCTAGGCGGTTCAAAGATCATTGCCTTGTTGTCTGCAACAACAAGTAGCTTACCATCGCTTTGTTGAAAGAGCCCTTTGATAATGGCGCCTTGGCTTGTGACATATTGAGCAAACTGCAGGCGAAAGACACCGTTTGTACCAAAGGTACTATCTAAAGCAGAGCCATCAGCTAAAATACGAGCAATCACTGTGCCGTTAAAGACCATATTGTTTGGTGTATGACCAGCTATCAAAATCTTGCCATCGCGTTGCTGCAAAATTGCTTCAACAAAAATGCCGGTATAAGAGCTATAGGTACTAATTAATAAAGTACTAAGCCCACCACTGCCGAAAGTTGCATCTAAACTACCATCAGGTAAGAAGCGAGCTAGGTAGTTGTTATAAGGTGAGGTGCGGGATACCCCAGAAAGCAGAATTTTACCATCAACTTGTGCTATTGCTTTGCCGTATTGAAACTGAGTACCAAGCGTGATTTGCTTTGTGCCTGTACTATTTAAATTAGTATCAAAGACGCCGGCGTTATTGTTACCGGCCGCTGTAACCACATTTACAACACTATAACCTATAGGATCGCCTAAGGTGTTATTTGCTTGGATAGTGATTTGGCTTGTACCTGTCCAACCATTTGGCGCTAGGTAGAAATCAGAGGACATGCTATCCCCAGTTGTAAACGTTACTGAGGGAGAAGAGGATGAGCCGGGCGAGCAGGTTTGATTGATATTTGCTAATGAAAAACCTGCGCTATCGTTAGGAGTTAAGCTTACTGTGAGAGCGCTAGGAGCATTAATGAGATTGCCGCTAGCATCTGTTAAACCCAAGCGGAAGCGAGCGCAGGAAGTCGTGTAAATATTCGATGGCCCAATCAGTTTGAGGCCATAGGTCACATCAAATAGTGAGCTAGTTCTAGTGAGCCCGCCGGGGGTTGATGTTGCAATCAATCTATAAGCCCCAATTGTATTAAACTTCAGGTTGCTAAATGTTGCTACGCCATTCACTGTTGTCTGAGCTTCACCGCCAGAAAGACCTGATCCTGATTGTAGGGTTAATGAAATCTGATAGTTTGGTGAACTGATAGTATTACCAGCTGCATCTTGTACTGTTACTTTAACGGCAGGGGACAAGGTCTGAGTATAGACCACATTGCTAGGTTCTTGTGTAAAAACCAGATTTGATGCTGTACCAGCAATGGCATTTAAGGTAAAGCTGACTGAAGTTGCAGTACCATTGATAGTGGCTGTCACCGCCCCTGACGCTATGGTGTTACCTATCAAGAGAGTTGGACTATAAACTGTGCCATCGCTGCCAGTTTGTGTATTAGAGCTTGTAGTAAAAGAAGCAAGAGAACCTACCGCCCAATTTACCTGAATATTCGGTACTGTGTTGCCATAGGTATCTTTGACAACGATTTGATAGGCATTGCTCAGGCTTGTATTGACGCTGATGCTTTGGCTTGTGGCACTGCTTGCTGTGGCTTGAATTGCCTTAGCTGTTCCAGGGTTTACTGTAATCGTGAAGCTTGCTGTGGCTCCATTAGCAAGGCTTGCTGTGACCGTCACCTTGCCACTACTAGGAATTGTATTAGGTAGTGTCAATGCCGGGCTAGTTGCCAGGCCAGAGCTATTTATCTGGCTTGTTGCTGAGGCAAAACTGCCAGCTGAGACAGACCAATTGACTAATGCTGCCGTGGGGATGTTTGTGTAGATGTCTCGCACTGAAACTTGCATGAGGCCA
>CALBMD010000194.1 GCA_937896265.1 uncultured Pseudomonadota bacterium | reverse complement strand
GCTTTAGAGCTAATGATGAACGCACCGAAGGATCTTATTCAAAATACAGTTCAATTGATGATCGGATAGATCCTCTTCATTATTATACTACTTATGCGAAGTTTGGTATTGGGCGAGCTACTTATGATGCAGCACAAGAAGTACGTAATGGTAAAATTACGCGAGAAGAAGCTGTAAGCTTGGTTACTCGTTTTGATCATGAATTTCCACAGAGATATTTCAAAGAGATCCTTGAATATATGGAAATTTCTGAAGAAAGATTTTGGGAAGTGATTGATGCTGCACGTTCACCTCATCTTTGGGAAAAAATAGATGGCAAGTGGCAGCTGATGCATAAAGTTAAATAAGCTAAGTAGTTTTTGCGTATTTTTGAGGTGATATTTGAGTACGGTTCGCATTATCCCTAGGCTTGATATTAAAGGACCTAATCTTGTTAAGGGGATTAATCTTGAGGGTATAAGAGTGCTTGGTAGCCCTCAAGATTTTGCTGACTATTACTACCGAGTCGGTGCTGATGAACTCATTTATATGGATGTGGTTGCCACTTTATATGGTCGCAATAGCCTCTTAGATTTTGTTGCTGAGACAGCGAAGAGAGTGTTTCTACCTATTACTGTTGGCGGAGGGCTTCGTTCCATTGGTGATATCCAGCAGATCTTGCGAGCTGGCGCTGATAAGGTGGCTCTTAATACTGCTGCTATCAAACAGCCAAAGCTTATTTCTGAAGCAGCCAATAAATTTGGCAGCTCTACAGTGGTTGTTTCCATTGAGGCTAAAAAAAGACCTGATGGCAGCTATGAAGCTTATACTGATAGTGGAAGAGAGCGCAGTGGTAAAGAAGCTGTGGCTTGGGCTAGGGAGGCTTGTGAGCTGGGAGCTGGTGAGCTTCTTATTACCTCGATTGATCAAGAAGGGACGGGAAAAGGCTGTGATCTTGTGCTAGCTAGAGAGGTTGCGAAAGCCGTCTCGATACCTGTGATTTACTCCGGTGGCGTTGGTAAGAAACAAGATATTCTAGATACTCTGATAGAAGGTAGAGTCAATGCTTTGGCTCTAGCTTCTGTTTTGCATTATGGGGTATTAAAAGCAGGCTATATTGCTAAGGCAGCTGGATTATTTGCTTTTCCTAAGCATTTTGAGCTGTTAGAAGTTGCGACGATAAAGGACTATCTAGTTAAAAGCGGCATAGATTGTAGAGTGCAAGTATTAAGGAACTAAATGGACGCTAGTACTGCGAAAGTTGTTATTGTTGACTATGAAAGAGGTAATCTTTTTAGTGTAAAAAACGCTTGTGCTGCTGTTGGAATGAATGTGGTCATAAGTCAAGATCCAAAGGAGATTGCAGCAAGCAAGGGGATCGTTTTTCCTGGTGTTGGTGCTTTTGGCGATGCTATGGCTAATCTTAAGCGGCTTGATCTGTTACATGTTTTGAAAGAAGCTCTAGCTAATAATATTCCTTTTCTAGGTATTTGTCTTGGCTTTCAGCTTTTGATGGAAGAAGGTTATGAGCATGGACATCATAAAGGGCTTGGCTTTATTGAAGGAGCTGTACGCCGTTTTGATGATAGCAAAGCTCTTGCCAACCACTTTTTAAAGGTGCCTCAAATAGGTTGGAAGAAAATCTTTCCGGCCCAAGGAGTAAGCTGGTACAATACTTTGCTTCGTGATGTTTATGAAGGTGATCAATTCTATTTTGTTCATTCTTACTATGCTGAAGTTGCCTCAAAGGCGGCTAAGCTTTCAGTTAGTCAATTTGATGATCTTGAGTTTTGTTCTAGTATTAGACGCGGTAATGTCTTTGGCTGTCAATTTCACCCTGAAAGAAGCGGGGAAATAGGTTTGTCGGTTTATCGAAGGTTTAAAGATCTTTGTGAGTTGAACTAGCAAGCTTATTAGTCGATTTTGCCAGTAAAGTCTCTGCAAACATAAAATCAGTCATAGAGTCAATATCTACTGACACATCCGGCTGCATAATGTAAGCAAATGAATTCTTCTCAGGAAAAAAGGACTGACTTTTTCTTATAGCGCTATTGGAGATGATGTAAATGGCGCCATTTGTCCTATAGTATTTAGGCAAATCTTGGCTGCGGACATTCATGACTTCTTTGCGCAAAAAGCCAGAAAGAGATTGATCTTGAGGTAGTGTGTTGGCAAGAAGAGGGCTATGTTCGCACTCGCTGACGGATACGACAGCATCAGCGTTTTTTTGTAAAAACAGTTCTAGAGCTTCATCAATATGTTGAGCTGTACGTAACGGGGAAGTTGGCTGCAGAAGCAGCAAGATATCAAAATGCTTATTCAGTTGGCTTTCATAAGTGTCCAATGCGTGAAGAGCAACATCTAGACTCTTTGCTTCGTCTGTGGCAAGAGCAGCAGGCCTTACAAAAGGCGTCTCAAGACCAAAAGCCATCGCTGTAGCTAGAATTTCTGAATCTTCAGTGGAAACCAAAATAGCATCGACATACTGGCTTTGTTGAGCTGCCTCAATAGACCAAGCTATTAAAGGTTTATCACGCAACAGCCTGATATTCTTTTTGGGCAGCCTCTTGCTGCCACCTCTGGCTGGGATCAAAGCTAATACAGAATATTTATTTAACAGTCTAGGCCCCTTTTACATAGAATCTAATAAAATTTATCCAGCTAAGAAGTACTATGCAATCGAAATCAGAAGCTTTGAAAATTCTTGTTTTTTAACACTTAAGATGCTATTTTTAAAACAATTTACCTTTTTGCTAGGAGTTGCAGTAATTGGGTTTTACTACTCCACTAGGTTTATATTCTATCCTACTTTTTTTCGCAATTTTCTTCTTAATTCGCAAATTTAATCTTAGTAATCGTATTGAGAATGTTTTTGTTGGTTACTATTCTTTATTTATGTACACGATCTGGTACCCACCAGGAATTCTTGTGATTCTTGGCTATGCGATCTTAGCTCATATTTTTGATTTTCTAATGGTAAAAACTGACTATAAGAGGCTATTGCTTTTTAGTTCGATTTTGATTTCATTAGCAATTTTATTCGCATTTAAATACTTTAATTTCTTTAAGCAGATCTTTGGTTTAGAAAGTTATGCATCGGACATTCTTTTGCCGGTTGGCATCTCTTTTCATGCCTTCACTGCTATCGGCTACTTTGTTGATCGATACAAGCGCTTAATTCCACCGATGGCTTCATACACAGATCGTCTTATTCTCATGGTCTTTTGGCCAGCTCTAGCCGCAGGTCCTATTTTGCGTGCTACCAACTTCATACCGCAAATAGCAAAAAAATATTTGCCACTAGAGAAAGATCTTTGGTTAGCTTCTCTGCTCATTGCTGGCGGCGCGGCAAAGAAGCTGCTTTTGTCCGATAATCTGGGCGCTTTTGTAAATAGTAGTTTTAGTCTGGGTATTAAAGAAATGAATGCTCTCGAAGCACTTGTTTCTCTCATTGGCTTTTCAGCGCAAATTTATGTGGATTTTAGTGGGTATTCAGATATGGCCTTAGGCTTTGCCTTGTTTATGGGTTATCGAATCCCAGCTAATTTTAACTACCCTTACAATGCTACTAGCCTAACTGATTTTTGGCGCAGATGGCATATTAGTTTATCTATTTGGTTTCGTGATTACGTTTACGTACCTCTTGGTGGTGCTCGTACTAAAAGTTCAACGCACGCGTTATTAAATATTCTAATCGTCTTCTTTTTAAGCGGCATTTGGCATGGAGCTGGTTATAATTTTATTGTTTGGGGTCTTATACATGGTGGATTTTTGGTTCTAGAGAAAATTTTTTCAAAGCTGTTTTTTAGTTTATCTACCACTTTACGGCGTATTATCACACTGAGCGTTGTTACTTTAGGGTGGGCGTATTTCCGCTTACCTGTAAGAGAAGCTAATTTGCTGATCGCAAAAATATTTTCTCCGGCATCATATCTCTTATATTCTCGAGAATCGATGTACCCGATTTTACCCATCTGTTGCATTGTCTTTTTAGTCTGGATTGATCATTTTGCTCAATACTATAGTGTGGATAAAGATGGCTTTCCATTTTTATCGCGAAAAAACTTGTCGATTGGTTTTGTTAGCGTCGCTTACATTGCTTCTTTGCTATTAAGTGGTAATACACTGCCTTTTATTTATTTTAACTTTTGAGTGAAAATGCATAATAAACGATCTTTAACAATTTTTATGCTAACGCTCACTTTTTTTACAATCTTAGCATTGATAACAGGCAAGAAAATTGAACATGCCTTAAATAAAAGTCAATTAGTTCAGGAGCAATATTATTTAAATCCTATATACAATGAAATTGTTGGTATTGGTGAGGAGTTTGGTTTTGACTTTTCCTTTGCCAGCTACTTACCCGGAGGTGGTATAGCTTCGATAACAAACCGCCCGATTTGGGGACAGCCTGAGCATAGTCTTGATTTATTGCTATTTGGTGATTCATCGCTTACTGATAACCTATCAGAATATATTTTTAGTCGTTTTAGCGGCTATAAAGCGGCTTTTTTAGGAGTTCCTTGCACATTGCCCAGAGAGCAGCTTATTCTTTTTGCAGAAAAAGCTGCCAAACGTTTTTTAAAAGCAGATGGCTTGCTTGGTTTTAGTTTTAATACATGGGAAAAGAATACATTTTGCAATAACCAAAAAAATGAGCTCGATAGCTTGGTAGAAAATGGTGATGTTGATAGTTTGGTGAAACGTGCTCAGAATTTTCGCAAGTCTACTGTATTAGAGTTATTTACGACTAAGTCTTATGAGCACTACAATATGCAATTACAATCCTTTCTAGATAACTGGTTTTTTGGTAAGTACTTTCATTTGCCAGCTTTGAGTCTCTATGATGATTTCATTGAGCCCTTTTATGCGCCAAATTTAAATGATAAAAAAATGGCAAATCGAGCAGTTTCAAGAGACAAATATTTATATAAATGGCATGAGAATGACCCTAACCATTTTTGGTACATAAAAGAAGCCAAGGCGCGAGTCGCTTTCCCAAGAAACTCAGGCCCTGATGCCTCAGTGTCTTCATCTATTGCGCAAGCTCGCTTTGACGCTCTAAAAACTATTTCTTGGCCAAACAAGTTTGTGATTGTACCTTTTCATGAGGATCCAGTTCGCGTACAACAGCTGCGTTGGATGTTTGCAAAGCATCTTGCTAATATTGATGTTTTTGATACGGACGATCAATTTCCTGTTGGAAGGAATATTGAATATCAAGGTGCAGCTCATATGGCAAATGCTTCAGGTGCTTATATCTCGTTAAAGCTAGCCCAGTGGGTTGCTGCTAAGCGAAAGGTCAAGGGCTAGCTTTAATTATTATAGCGTTTCTTATAAAACTGCCAGGCATCTGCAACAATAGAATGGATGTCTGAGAATCTACAATCAAAACCGAGCTTAAGTTTTGCCTTTTGGGTGTTTGCCAAGAGTACTGCTGGATCACCATCGCGTCTTGGACCAAGACGCATAGAGATTTTTGTTTGGCAAACCTTTTCACAAACTTGGATAATCTCGTGTACAGAAAATCCTTTTGCGGCACCTAAATTAAAAACCTCTGAGCCTCCCCCTTGCTCAAGAAATTTTAGACCAAGCAAATGCCCATAAGCTAAGTCTTTAACGTGAATATAATCCCTAATACAGGTGCCATCAGGGGTTGGATAGTCTGTGCCAAAGATAGTTAATTCATTATTCTTTCCTGCTGCGGCTGCTAGAATCAGAGGAATTAGATGCGTCTCAGGATAGTGATCTTCACCTAGGCCATGCTCTGCTTGCCCACCGCAGGCATTAAAATAACGAAAAATAACGGACTTTAGACCATAAGCTAAGTCGTATGCTTTTAGTATCTGTTCAACCATGAGCTTACTAGTGCCATAGTTGCTAATTGGATTAAGGGGATGGTCTTCGTCAATTGGTGTTTTTATAGGATTGCCATAGCAGGCGCAAGTTGAGGAAAAAACAAACTTACGGATACCGCTTTCAACGACCGCATCTAAAAGAGCTATCGCTTTTACCACATTGTTATCAAAATATTTTTGAGGATCTTTTTGCGATTCACCAACATTGATCTTGGCAGCAAAATGCAAGACAGCAGAAATTTGGTGTTTGGCAATGATTTCCTTGATAAGACTCTTATTGCTAATGCAGCTGTGATAAAAAGGCGCCTGTAGTGAGGTTATAAAATCGTGATGTCCACCGGATAAATCATCAATGATAATAACAGAATAACCTTCGTCGATGAGGCATTTAGCAGCGTTAGAGCCGACATAGCCAGCCCCGCCAGTAATCAAAATACTTTCATTTGCCACGTTTTATTTTCCTTATCTAGAAAACTCGATATTAGTCTTTGGACTATGATAGGCATTGTGTCAAACGTCAAGATTTACTAAATAGGACCGATAAACAATAGGTTGAAATTTTCGGAAATTTTATGGACATTATTCGGCAAAAAGCTATTGAATCCTTGCTTAAAGAAGCGCTGCCTAAATTGGTGGTAGCTCTAGAACCCTATTTGAGCAAAACAAAGGGGCAGATATCAGCAGAAGTTGAGCTGCTGATAAAAGAAGCTATGGCTTTGATGCATATTTTACAGCCTGTGGAGGAAAAAGCAGCAGGTGTAGAGATGGATGATGATGAAGCCAAGATGCTGTTAGCTGCAATGGATACGCCAGTAGCAGCGCAAAAGAAAGACCTCTCTGTTGATATGAGCGATGATGAAGCCAAGATGCTGTTAACTGCAATGGATACTCCAGCAGCAGAGCAGAAGAAAAACCTCTCTGTTGATATAAGTGATGATGAAGCCAAGATGCTACTAGATGCAATGGATGCTCCGCAAAGCACATCTACTACTGCTAGTAAAGCAGAGAAGATGAGCGATGATGAAGCAAGCATGCTGTTAGCTGCTATGGATAAACCGGCAGACTCTCCTCTCTTAGAGCCTGTTCAAGAGCAAGTAGCTGCTTCAGAGGTTGAAGAGCATGTAGATGAAGTAGAAGAGTTTGGTGAGAGCGAATTCTCTAGTGATCCTGATATGATCAAAGATTTCATTAATAACTCTGATGAACTTATGGCTACGCTTGATGAGCAAGTCCTAGCCTTAGAACAAAGCCCTAATGAAAGCGGTATTATTGAAGAAATTTTCCGAGCAGCTCATACCTTAAAGGGTGCCGCTGGCATGTTTGCTTTCAAGGGAATTGAGCGAGTGATGCATCGCATGGAAAATTATTTTGATTCAGTGCGCAAAGGCAAGATGCGAGTTGATTCTTTAGCTATTGATGTCATTTTAAAGACTATGGATGTTTTGCGAACTCTTCTTGATGCTGTTAAAGAAACCAAACCAAGTGGGTTTAAAACAGTACCTATTATTGAAGAATTAAATGCTCTTTGTGCTGGTAAGCTAAAGTCAGTAAGTAAGGCACCGCCCAAAATAGAGAAAACTGAGGAACCTGAGGAAGATCAAAAACCTAAAGTAAAAAAAGCAGAGCAAGCAACAATTCGAGTTGATCTAAAAAGGCTTGATACTCTTGTGAACCTAATAGGTGAGCTAGTGATTGACCGTACTCGCTTTATTTCTATCGAAGAAGAGCTGCTTCGTAAGGGACCAAGCCCGCGTTTGGCAAGCAATATGTCTGAGACAGTACAACTTTTTGGCCGCCATATGAACCAGGTGCAAGATATTATTATGAATGTGCGTATGGTTCCTGTTGGCAATGCTTTCAATAAATTTCCTCGTGTTGTAAGAGATTTAGCTAGATCCTTAGGTAAAGAAATTGATTTGGTTATTGAAGGAGAACAGACGGAATTAGATAAAACCCTAGTGGAGCAGATTGGTGATCCTTTAGTTCACCTTATTCGCAATGCTGTTGATCATGGTGTTGAAATGCCAGAAGATCGCCTTAAAAAAGGAAAAGCGGCGAAAGGAACTATCTTGCTGTCAGCGCGCCAAGATGGCAATCAAATCACGATTGAGATTAAGGATGATGGTAAGGGTATGGATCCGGAAGTCTTGCGCCGTAAAGGAGTAGAAAAAGGGCTGATTCGTGAAGATGCGGTACTTACCGAGCGTGATATTTTTTCTCTAATCTTTGAATCTGGTTTTTCTACCGCTCAAAAAGTCACTAATATCTCAGGCCGTGGTGTTGGTATGGATGTTGTGCGCAAAGAAATTTCAAAATTAAAGGGTGTCATTGATATTAATTCTAAACTTGGCAAAGGTTCTACTTTTACCATTCAGTTGCCTTTGACTCTAGCTATTGTGCAAAGCCTTTTGGTTAAAGCAAAAGGTGAAATTTTTGCTATTCCTTTAGCTAGTGTTGTTGAATCGCTGCGCATTGAGCCCCAAGATATCCAACTGGTTGGCGGGGCTGAAGTAATTAAGCGTCGCGATCAAGTACTGCCTTTGCTGCACTTAACAGAAGCTTTAGCTTTAGACAGTAAAGACAGTGAATTTTGGTATCAATTAGAAAGAGATCAGGGGACAAGTAAGCTGCGAAAACTAGATAAACGGCTTTTTGTTGTCGTTGTTGGCCAGGCTGATAGACGATTTGGCATTGTCGTTGATAGTCTTCTAAATCAGCAAGAGATGGTTATAAAACCCATGGGTGAGCTGATGCAGGATATTCCTTGTGTCGCAGGCGGTGCTATCTTGGGGAATGGAGAGGTTGTACTAGTTCTTGATTTAGCAGATTTGGATTCGATTTTTAGGACTAAATCTCGTCAATTGGTAGCTTAGGAGAAGGTATGGTTTTGCCAGTATTAAGCTCTGATGAAAATCAGTCTTCGCTTTTTTCTCTTCGTGGCAGTCTTGATGGAGCAATCGAACAGGAGTTTACTAATCGGGTACAGTATATTGGCGTGATTATTGGAAGAGAAGAATTCTACCTAGCTATTGCAGCTGTTGCTGAAATTATCATGCTGCAGCCTATTACGTATGTTTCTCGTGCTAATAAGTTTATTGAGGGGGTTGTTAACTTACGTGGCACAATTATGCCAGCTATCAATTTGAGAAAGGTGTTGGGAGTTGAAAAAGGTCAACCTTCAGCTGCAACCCGTATTATTATTGTGAAAAATGATAAAAATTATGAGCTAGGTTTTATTGTTGATAGCGTAACTTATGTTTCAAGTTTAGCGCCCTCTGATGTTGAGGCAAAAGTACTTTATGGTGATTCAAGCGCTGCAGAAGTTATTTCAGGTATTGCAAAAAGCCAGGGGAAGGTTATAGGTATCTTAGATGAAATGAAAATTATTGCACGTGTATGCGACAATGACGGGAAAAAAATTTCTCAAGCTGGATAAGCTAGTCAAACAAGTTTGCCTTTTTCATTGCACACCAATCTTGCTATAATAATGAAAAAATTCTCAAGGGGATCGCATGAGCCAAAAATGTAAGAAGGCACTTGTCTTTAATCAAAAGGGTGGCGTAGGGAAGACAACAATCACATGCAATCTTGCAGCAAGTCTAGCTTTGTTAAACAAAAAAGTGCTTGTAATTGATCTTGATAGTCAGGCTAATTCAACGCGATACTTATTGGGAAACATCGATACGCATTATGAGCAGACGATTGCTGCATTTTTTGAAGCGAGTCTTAAACTGAAGCTTTTTAGTCAAGGTCTGGCTTCCTATATTCAAGCAACGCCATTTCCTAATTTATCTATTATCCCTTCAGATCCTAAGCTGACTGAAATTCAGACT
>CALBMD010000193.1 GCA_937896265.1 uncultured Pseudomonadota bacterium | reverse complement strand
TTTGGGGAGCGCGAAGCTCCCCAGAACACCGTCTTATGCTAGGCTGCTTTTACAAACTAGCTCTTAAAAACCAACCAATTTATGCCGCTGGCATGATTAATTAAAAGTATAAGCTATGTATCCGGACAAAAGTGTCAACTATGTCTCAGTTATTCACTCTTCAAGCTGACAATATTGAGGAAAAGTTCTTTATCTTGAGAAAGCAATATTTTCTTTACAGTAGAGCAAGCCCCAAGGTTGACAAGCCTTTTCTCCTCATATAACCTGCGAAAAAAGACCTCATTCAAGCAGGTATCCTATGCGCAACGCCGTTATTCTCGTATCCGGTGGTCTAGATTCCACTACTGTATTGGCTCATGCCAAAGACCAAGGCTTTAACCTTTATTGCCTCTCTTTTGACTATGGCCAACGACATCGCTATGAATTGCAGGCTGCTGAGCAGATAGCAAAAGCCTTTGACGCCAAAGAACATTTTATATTCAAGCTTGGTATTGGCGCATTTGGGGGATCAGCCCAAACCGACAAAAACATTGTGATACCAACAACACCTATCGATGACGAAATTCCTCTCACCTATACCCCAGCCCGCAATATTATCTTCTTGTCCGTTGCTTTGGGCTATGCCGAAACCCGTCGAGCCAATGATATCTTTATTGGGGTATCTGCTATCGACTATTCAAACTATCCTGATTGTCGCCCAGAATTTATTGAGTCCTTCGAAAAAACTGCCAATCTAGCGACTAAGGCAGCTATCCAGGGCCAAACTACTCGCATCCATGCCCCTTTGATTCATCTAAGCAAGACAGAAACAATCCAACTTGGCCTTAAGTTAGGTGTCAATTATCGCCAAACTGTATCTTGCTATCAGCTAACAGATAACGGTAAAGCCTGCGGCGCCTGCCACTCATGCCAGTTGCGGCGCAAGGGCTTCCTTGATGCAGGCCTAACTGATCCTACTGAGTATATTTAGATTTCCCATATAAAAAGGATTTAATGTGCTAGCGACTCTAGGTATTTCTCTCTGTCCTAATGATATTTACACCTATGCCGGCCTTTTAAGCGGAGCGATAGCCCATCCTCTTGACATCAAAGTAGCCACCCTAGGCGAGCTCAATGCCCTAGCAATGGCTAGAGATCTTGATATTGTCAAAATCAGCGCTGCTCTTTTTCCAAGAATTGAAGACACTTATGACAAAACAAGCGTTGGCGCTACTTCCGCTCAGAAGGGTATTGGACCAAAGTTGGTTGCACTTTCCCCAAACCCTGAGGGGACAAAGGTTGCAACTCCTAGCCGTTATAGCTCTGCCTCTCTGGCTGTAGAGACTTTTTTTCCACACTTAAGTCAAACCGAAGTACCACTTGAATCTATAATCTCAGCAGTTTGCGAAGGAAAAACCTCCTACGGCATCGTTGTCAATGAAGCTATGAACGATCTTAAGTCTCTTGGTCTCCACGTCATTGCTGACTTAGGCCAGCTATGGCTTGCTCACTACGCTACACCGCTACCCCTAGGCTTAGTTGCTATAAAACGTAGCCTCGGATCAGCCTTAAAAACCCAATTTGAACTTTGGGTTAGACAGTCATTGAGTTGGTCTCGAGCTAATCATGATCAAGCTATAGATCTCGCTCTTTTGTGGTGTCTAGAAAAAAACAGAACGCTGGCAGAAGCACATATCACTGCATTTGTAGGCTCTTGCTAAAAAATCCTACCATTCTACTAAAACCTGTGATATAAAGCAGATCAACTTTTAACTCATTCACATTTATTATCATTACCCGATCCCGGAGTTTAAATTACATGACCAAGAGTCCCACTTCCTTTGACCAGTTAGGCCTTAGCTCACCCACCCTTGAGGCCCTTAAACTGGCGCGTTATGAAAGCCCTACACCTATCCAAGCCGGCGTTATCCCCGAGGCTATCAAAGGCCATGACATTCTGGGCAAAGCCCAAACTGGTAGCGGCAAAACCGCAGCTTTTGTTATCCCAACTATTGAGCGCCTTGATGGCAGCCGCAAGACACAAGTTCTTGTTCTTGTACCAACAAGAGAATTGGCACAACAAGTTGTTGATGAATACGTCAAGCTTGGCTCTAAAGCTGGCGTTCGCGTAGCCACAGTTATTGGCGGTCAATCTATCTCTAACCAAGTTGACCGCATCAACCAAGGTTGCCAAGTAGTAATCGCTACCCCAGGCCGTATCCTTGATCACCTTCGCTCTAAGCGTCTTCGCTCTTTTTCACCAAGCGTCTTAGTCTTGGATGAAGCAGATGAAATGCTCAATATGGGCTTTATCGATGATATTAAAGATATCTTGAGCTATATGCCTGGTCGCAAGCAAACCTTTTTATTCTCTGCTACCATGCCAAGACAAATCATGAGTCTAACGCGAGAATATCTTGAGAATCCATCTGAGATCATTCTTGATAGCAAAAAAGAAAATCATGAAGACATCACCCAGATTCTTTATTTGGTAAAACCAAACGAAAAAGAGCAAACTCTGCTTCGCGTTATTGAAAAAGAATTGCCTGAAAAAGCCATCGTCTTCTGCCGCACAAAGCAAGATGCTGATGATTTGACAACAAAACTGCAGAGCAAACAGTTTCGAGCAACAGCTATCCATGGTGATTTACGTCAATTTAGCCGTACACAAGCTGTAGCTGACTTAAAATCCGGTCGCATCAACTTGTTAATTGCTACTGATGTTGCATCTCGTGGTTTAGATATCCAAGACCTTTCGCACGTATTCAACTACCATTTACCAGAAAATCTTGAGCGTTATACACACCGCATCGGTCGTACTGGTCGCGCTGGTCGCAAAGGCGTAGCTATTACTATTGCCAGCGAAAAAGAGTTCAGAGCTTCTTCTATCAGAGCAAAACTCAAATCAGGGATGAAATTAGCGCCAATCCCAAATAAAGAAGATATCTTGAAGCAAAGAGAAAAAGAATTGATTAAAAAAATCTCTTCTTTTGAATTGTCTGATCGAGCGACTTCACTTCTTGCTCAACTCAAAGATGCCGGTAGCATCGAAGAATTAGCTATGAAGATGCTATCTATGCTACAACAAGGCACTGAAGTCAAAGGCCCAGAGATTTTAGGATACAACCAAAATGAGTTAAGCCGCATTGAAAGCAGCTTGATGAATGATTCTAAATTTCGCCGTCCAAGCAGCAGCAGCAACTTTGGCTTCCGCCCACGCTTTGGTAGCCAAAACTCTTCATCAGGTCAAAGCCGGTCCCCGTTCAGACGTAAGACACGCGCTTCTTTCTAGACAGGACAGGACTGCCCGTCCTTTCCCCGACCCTATCATTAGACAACTGTTGAATAGGGCCGCCATCTCCACCAGATGCGGCCTATCCAAAGCTAAGGGTCTTTGCCCTCTTTTTTCTCCTCATCATGCTCAAAAGACTTAGGCAAAACATCGATACCTAACTTCTTTCCTAAGGCTACAACCATTGGAATCGTAATAGGCGCCAAAGGTAAAACCGTTACAATCCCTAAACCCGCGGTCTTTAGCAAGCTTCGAAACTGCTCATTAGCTTGATGCATCTCTTCTTGGGTTGCTTTACCTTGCAGATAGCGCCTATAGATCGTTAGCATTTCAAAGGTTGCTTCTTTCTCATCAGTCAGTACTTGCCGAATTTTTTTTAAATAATATGGCAATTTATTCTTTAATTGCTCAAACATTGCACATCCTTGGTGATCTTGACATAAACCCTATTCCTATCGTAGCCTACTTAGAGTGGGGTAGCATCCTCAATCAATGAGCAGCTCGATTTCTAGGCCCCCCTTGTTGCGATTTAAATTCAAGGCGGTAGCGCATGATTCTTACCGACAAGATTCTTCATGATAACTTAGAACGATTTCTTGCTTATAATAAAAAACGTACTGAAATGGTTCTTGAAGTGATCCCCAAGAGGATTCGCCCTCTTTATCGGATCATTCCTTTCCTCCTACATATCAATGTAAGATCAATCCCAGGTTTCCTAGACGACAAAGATGCTGTATTTGGCATTTATCATTTTGACATCTCTGAAGAGTTCCTAGCAGATCTCAACACTGTTTTTCCAGACGCTGCTATCTTGCACAATGATCTTCATGGCATTCTACCCAAAGACAAGGTGCTTCCAATCAAATCACTTTATCTTATGGGTAGCCTAGGGACATTAGTACAATCCATAGAATCTGATTTCGACTATTGGGTCTGCATTTTCAAAGATACATTAAGCCCCAAGCAGCTAGAACTGCTTCATCAAAAATGCCGAATGATCGAAGAATGGGCTCTTGATCGCTATAACTTAGAAACCCACTTTTTCTTAACAGACATTAAATCAGTCCGTAATAATAATTTTGGTACTGCCGACAAAGAGAGTACAGGTACAGCTCAAGCCAAGCTTCTGAAAGAAGAGTTTTATCGTAGCTGTATTCTCGTTTGCGGGCGCGTACCTCTTTGGTGGTGCCTACCAACCAAAGTCAATGATACTCAATACGAAGCTATCCGCACCAAGATCAAAGACTCAAAAAAAGTCGATACTGAATATCTGATCGACTTGGGCAACCTCTTCACCATTACACGTGAGGAGTTTTTTGGGGCTGCAATCTGGCAGATTTGCAAGGCTATGGATTCTCCTTTTAAGTCTGTTCTTAAAATGGCACTGCTTGAGGTCCTTATTGAAATGGACAAAGGCGAAAGTCTTTTATGCAATCGTCTTAAGATTCTTGTACATGACCAAAAGATGGCAATTGATGAATCAAAAAATTTTGACTCTTATGCTCTTCTTTTTGACTCCATTTTAGACTATTACAAGCAAAAAAATCATCCTAATGAACTAGATTTATTTCGCAAGTGTCTCTATATCAAAAGTGAGACACGATGCAGTGAAGCTATCCCAAAGCACAAAGTGCTTAGTGCTAAAGAAAAAAAACTTCGAGCCTATATAGCAGAATGGCAATGGAACACTGAAACCATCAGCCACCTTGATCAATTTAAAGAATGGGAGTTTGAAGAGGTCTGGGCATTAGGAAAAAGTGTTCATAACTTTATGATTGCTTGCTACCAACGCATTGCTCAAAAGTTAAAGACTGTCCAAAATAGCGAGCTGTTAATTTCTCCTAGTGATCTTACTGTTATTGGACAAAAAATATCCAGCTTCTATAAAGCTCGCCCTTTCAAAATCAATTTTCTTAAGAGAGCTTTTGACCATGGCTTATGGCTAGAGAGTGTCTCTGTTGTGCATTCCCCTAATAAGATACCAGCAGAACGCTGGAGTCTTTATCAAGGCCAACTCGATAAGGCTGATTCTTTTGACAAAAAACTCAGAAAGCAAATACTTCGCTCCGGGGAAAGCTTAGCGGATCTCTTTGCCTGGGCTCTTGTCAACAAGATGATCAACAAAAAAACTTCTGTGTACTTAGTGCCAAATCCATCACCTCTAAAAATGGCCGATCTTCAACAGTTTGTGAACGACTTCAGCGATGTTTTCCCACCCATTAAAGTCTCTTACATCCCCAACCAAGATCTATTAGAACAAGAGCGGGTCCTTCGAATAATGGCTATCATTAACTTAGCCTCTCCTCGGTGGAAAGAAAAGATCGATCACTTAACAGTGATTTTCCAAACCAGCTGGGGAGAAACTTTTTGCCAAACCTTAACTGGCGACTTACAAAAAGAATTTTTTAAATTTATCGTTCAAGTTAAAGGAAATGATA
>CALBMD010000192.1 GCA_937896265.1 uncultured Pseudomonadota bacterium | reverse complement strand
TTGTTTGATCATAAATACCGTTAAAATACGAAACGATAGTACTTCCTGAGACTGTTAGCCATTTATCGACAATTTGCTGCCATCTCGGTTGAATTGCTGAACCTATACCAGTGGCTCTTTCTTGTGCGTATCCTGAAACATACAAGTTTCGAATTGAAAGAATCTCTGATTTTGTTAAAATAAAAGAATCACCTTTAGCATCTATAGCTGAGTTATTAAAAATCGGTGCGCTTATTTGAAATCTCGATACTAACGACCAGGACGGGCTATCTGGATAAGAACCTGAGTAAACCAAAACCTCTCCGTTTGAAAATATAAAACTTAGCACATTATCTGCTACTATATTTTCTGTTAGTGATATTGATTTTATTAGATATAATTCGCACTTACTTGAGACTATGTCATCTAAAACTACCTCCGTAACTGTTCCAGAAACCGCACTAATCTTCGAATAACCGTATTTGCTTTCACTTTGCCTAACAAAATAAGCTCTATTTTTATGCACGCACCCCCCATAAGGATTAAATGCAGTGGGCCATGTGTAAGTTAATGCGCCCCACGCTGTGCCATCGTAATATTGAGGACCAACAGAACCGCCTGCGACCATATCACGGTCACCGAAATACATTAGGTAACCATTGAAGTACAATGTGAAAACAAAATCACAGAATTTCCCTAATTTTGTTAAAACAGTTGCCCCGGTCCCTGCATTGTACCAAATTAAATCAGATCCTACCTCTTGGATCATTATAAAAAACTCTGGAGTTGCTTTTGAGTAGCTATCGAGAGTTAGCCCTCGCTCACAAACGACATTTCTGTACATATCGTTTCCATTTCTTATTAGGGCTGCTCCTATATCTGGCTTAAAATTAAGCATACGCTCGCAATACGGCGATTGTATTACTACTTTCGGGATCTGATAGTTTTCGCCTTTATATGGTGGGGGTAACACTATGGAGTTAGCCATTACGCCACCTTAACAGTTTTGCCATCTCGAATGATCCATTTAGGCCCCTTCGATAAAGAAGCGTTAGCCGCTGCGTCTACTACTGAGCCTGGAACTTGAATTGGAGCTGCGCCTTTGACTTGTACGTTTAAACCTAGCGCTTCATCTTTGAGCTTCTTGGCTAGCTCTTTGTCAACAAACTCAACCTCGCCTTTTTTAGATGTGTAGTTGCCTGCATCGATATTCTTTTGCGTTACGGCCCTGCGCTGCTCATTAGTGAGATTTGCCCACTCTTTCGCGCCGTAGGTTGATATATTACCGTAAACTCCTGAGAGGTTATCAGCGTTTAATCCGGCCGTTTTGTACTCATCGAAGGTTTTATATTTGCCCATGAACGGGTTTTCTTTGTCTGGGGGTGGTGCATTGAACTGTTCGCGCATTCCGCTAACGTAATTTTTAGCCACTTCATCATCGCCAGCTTGCTTTAGCAGATCCTGTGTATGCTCTTGTGCTACTTGTCGCGTGGTTTTATGTATCGGATCAAAACCTAAACGACGCGCTGCTATTAAGCCGCCTGCGCCTATTAGTCCAACGGGACCAGCTATCGAGGCTGCTCCTAAGAGCGCCAAGTCGTTTTTAATGCCTTTACCCTGTAGTCCGTAGCCTGCTAAATTACCGACCGCCGCGCCTCCGATAGTTCCTAGCCCTGGCATTAACATTGTGCCAATACCAGCGCCTGCTGTAGTTAAGCCTGACCTTACGCCCTCACCGCCTTGCTGAAAGCCTTTAATTGTGTCGTAAGTTCCTTTAGCCGCGCCGATAGCCCCCAAAACTTGACCAGCTCCGATTCCTGCGCCTTCGGCTGCTAAGCTGGAACCGTCGCTCATTAAGATAGAGCCATCGGCGTTTGTGCCAACTTGATAGGCACCTTCGGCTGCTCCTGAGCTACCACCAAAAAAACCTTGAGCCGCCGAGTCTGCATTTGTTGATACTTCAGCGGCACCCGATCCACCCAAATCTAAGCTAGGGAGTGAAGGCAACCCACCGCTAGCGACCTTATTTGCTAAATATAAACCACCCAAACTAGCCCCGACCGGAAGTAATTGACCTAGTGGCGATTGATTGAATTGTTGCTGCTTGATAGCTTTAGCCTGAGCGTCTTTTTGTTGTTGGTCTGCGGCTATCGCTTCTTTAGGGTTGCGCCTGAAGACCTTGCGGCCTGTGGCGTTTGATGCGACGGGATCGAAGACGTACGCAGGGTTTCCAGGCACTGTATAAAAGACTTCGCCTGATGGAAGCACTATCTTTTCCCACTCTTGATATTTGTTATAATCTGTTCCAGGAAACGGATCGTTTTTTACTATTGCCATTTAAATACTCCAATTAGATGCAGGAACAACGGGCCAATCCCAATTTGCGGTCGTATCATAACCAGCATTAAGCGCTATAGCCCCATTTTGACGCCCTAGTGATGATCTGACGCTCATTTCCCAATCTTTGCGCTCTTGTGAGTAGTCTTGCTTTTTAGCTCTGTACCAAGCCCATCGAAGCCCCTCAATCAGTAATTCATCGTCTAGCAAGATGATATCGGTGTCCGCTGAAAGTGCGTAAGGCTCGGTGTAAACCGCCCAAACTCCATCGCCATCTGTTGATGTTCCAGTAACCGCGCTAGGCCTAGTCGCTGAAGTCGTAATCGCGTCGGTGCAGATATACATGTTATTTATGCCCGTGACTTTCGCGCCTAACGAGTAAGCCTGACCGCTAACCCAATCAGTAGGCCACGCCCAATTACTCGAAGTGTAAGCAATCGCGTTCTGCGTCACATCATCTTGTCCGGCTGGCGATATTTCGAAATAGCCCGCGCTTCTTTGCGTATAAGGAGCCGTGTTGAATATATACCCTTGAGCGCCGTTTATCTGATAGCCAGCGAAGGGAGTCGCAATATTCACTCCGTAGGTCTGGAAAGCTAACCTCGCATTAGAAAGCGGCCCTGCTAGTGGAACCTGATTTGTAACACCCCACTGAGTACCAGTCAAAAGCCTTAAGAAATCGCCAGGTAATTGGTAGTTAGCTACGCCCGTCTGAGTCGTGAAAACGTAGACTCTTTTTAATTGACTCCATCCGTCTGAGTAGTCTAAAAGCTGATTAGCAATGAATTTAAGCAATGAAACGTATTGTCTCGCCGCTGGTGAAGTGCCTGTTACGTAGGCCGCCTCCCTCGGTTGGTTGATCCTATCCGCGAACTGATCGATAACCTCTTTGACTGTAGCCATTTATGTCGCTTCTTTAACTATTAAATAGACAACCGATCCAGCTAAAGTGTCCGATCCATTTACGCTTGCGAATGAGAATCCCGATCCACTGGGCGCTGTAGTGGTGCTAATAGCCCCCATGTTTGCAACCGCACCTAGCCTTGAATAAAATATCCTAGAACCCGACGCCGCACATGATGTTGTGATAGCAACCGGAGTAGTCCCGTTAGGAGTTGCAACACCCATACAAGATGTGCTTGCCGTGGCTTCTTGTATAGATATAGATGTTCCAGATTTGGCTAAGGAGAAATCGCCGCCGTTTGTCGGATCGTTATAGAAATGACCATTTGTAGAGTCAAGAGTCCATAGGGTTTGATATCCTCCTGAGTTTCTTTGAAAATATGTTGCAACCCTAGAAGATAAATGACCGTTGCCACCATTTGATGCTACGTCGCCACTTCTTAAATACCAGTCTCCATTTGTCGATCCTCCGTATTCATTCCCGTAAAGCCATAAATACGCGCCATTGGCAATATTAGGATCTAAATGACCACCGGTTATTACTATTAGACCGTCATCTGCTCCGGCTGTCGTGTTAGCACCGACAAAAACAGTGCCATCAAAGGTAATATTTCCAAACCATCGGCGAACAAAATTACATAGCTTAGTGCTTTGTGTGGGGCTAAAAACTACCCCAAGATAGTTAGTGCATGTTTCAGCGTAGAGATTAACAGGAGAAAGAATAACAATTAATATACTAAAAGTTATTAACCCCTTAGCTAAGAACCTATTAATACCCGTTTTGACTGTAGCCATTTCATAACTTTATTTAGACTTTTTTTTTACTTCTTTTTTTGCCTCTACAAGCTTCTCTTCAACATGCTCTGATGCCTCTAATAGCGCTGGTGCTTCTGGCACCACTACATAATCAAGCTCTGACCATTGAAGCACGAAATCGGGGTGTTCTTTCTTGAACTTCTTATATGAGCTGTGATAGCGCGCAACATGATCTTTTTCTGCCTTAACTGTAATATCAGTCCAAGGTGCTTTTGGATCTCCTAGCGGCTTTTTAAGTAGCTGAAAGAATAGCTCGTAAACACCTCTACTCGCTTCGTGTAAGAAAAACTTTGTTTCCATTTTAATCACTCTTTATACGTTTCTAATTGAATATATAACCTGAACTCCAGTCGCCGATCCTGCTCCTGTAGTGCAAGTTAATCCCTGCCCTATAGTAGTCTCAAACCAGCCCTCCTCATTATATGGCAATATCGTATCGCCATTAATCCCGTTAGCAAATAAGCAACTGATAGCCGTCCCTGCGCCGCTAGGTTTGCTATTAAAAGTGATATTGGTTGCGGTGCCCCCAGCTTTAGCGACTACCGCTAAGACTTTTATAGCCGTTCCTGCTACCGCCGTTACTAAATTAGAATCAGTTTGACTTGCGGCCACGTTTGCAAACGTTCTCTTTACAAATGCCATTTATTTAACCTCCTGCTCTGGCTTCGGACAAATCCCCTTAGCCTGACAATCTTGTATATAAAGCACGATACTATCTAAAACTATCGAGTGCTGCTTTAAGGTCTTCTCAACCTCTGGCGTTGGCTGCATTTGAATTGTGCAACCAGTCGCTAGGGTTAAGATGCAAATTAATGCTAATCTCATTATGATGCTCCGGCACATATACATGAATCCGCTGTCGCTATTGCACATCCTAGAAAACCACCTGTTCCAAGCGTATCAATTCCCACCACACAAGCAGAGGTGCAAGTTGTATTACAAGCTTGATCAGCTACGTTTACTACTGACCAGCCTAAATCTGCTGTTGCACTCGATCTTATCGTTCCTGTAAATCCGGCTGCCGCTGTAGCTGTATCGATAACTAACGAGTCCGCACCAGCTACGGTTTCAACTATAAAATCGTCCGTGACAGCGAAAGTTGCATCTGCTGTAGCTGTTGCTCCCGTGAATGCATATATCCCTGGGTCTGATGCTTCATTACCACCGATTTGAAGGGTTGAGCCTCTGGTTGATGCGTTGCAAAGCCCTGCTGCGCAAAGTCTTAAAATTGAATCATCGTCTGCATCCGCAGTGCTTCCAGAGATCGCAAATGTTTGAGCTGCGGTAACTCCGCCATCTCCAAAGGTTTGAGTTAAAGTAGTGTCGCTAGAAGCATCCCAAGTAAAAAGCCTATTAGCGTCTTGCTGAACCCTTAGAATGTCCGATGTCTTTGCAATTCGACTCGTGCCAGTGTAAAGAGTGCGCCAAGATTTCGATGCACTGCCTAGGTCAATAGTATTATCAGTTTGTGGGACCAATGAAATAGCCACCGAGCTACCAAACACCCCGCAAAGCTGTTTGGCTTGATTCGCTGTAAATGCTGGCATCAAACTAGTTGCACAGGTGTCAGCATAAGCAGTCTCTGCAAAAAATACTAAACCAAGTAACAATGCTAATTTTTTCATATTTTCCCCTAAACTTTGCGTTTAATACCCCTTGAGCCTTTAGCTAATTGTTCTGGTGTTAGTTCCATAGTAGCGATCTGCTCTTCTGGTTCTTCCTGCTCAAGTATCTGCTCTGCGGCCTGCTCTCGCGCTAGACGGCCTCTAACTGATTTAGCGTCTGCTAGTTCGCGCTTAAGCTTTTCGACTTCTAATTCAAGTCTAGAAGCCTTTCCTGCTTGCCCCTGTGGTGAGTTAATCTTAACCCATTGCCCTGCTATATCTCTGATTTCAAAACCCGATTGATCCTTCAGTCTCTCACATTCGAGATCCGACATTAACGCCACTTGCTGGATGACATGGATACCCAACATGTGGAGTTCCATAATCGTTGCTGACTGTAAGAAGTCGAAGTCCTCAATCGGATTACCGTCTGGAATCTTCCCTTCTCGGAAGAACTTATACTGCCTGTAGAACTGGCGTTTTCTGAATTCGTCGGCTATATCGTCAATTATATTGGTGTCGCCTTTAGTCTCAACACGAACCATCTCGACCATTTCTTCAAATGCTTCTTTGGCTGGTAGACCTGTTTTCGGGTCCATTACAAATCGTTGTTTGCCCTTGTCGTCGTACATCTGCACGCCGTTTTCGTCGAGCATAGGTTTAGCGCGGAAAGATAAGCGCTTTCTATTATAGAATTTTACGTTCTGTTTACCTGTTTGTTTTAGTGATCCGTCCTGCTCAAAAGCTACATCAGCTAAGAGAGGGCTTCCAAAAGTTTCAACATTTTCCATGTAAATGTTTCCTTGTTAGTCAAAAGTTAATAAAGAGACGGGGCCAAACTTCAGCCCCGTCGGTACACCTAGTTAGTCTTGGCAATTAGTGACAAGACGCTGAACCGCGATGCAATCAGCCGCCTCTGCGGTCGTGATTGTTTCTGTGAGTAGCAAACCGGCTACCAAATCGGTAGCAGTATCATCAACAACGCCGTCTGTAGCAGTTGTGTAAAGTTTTACACTTCCCGCACAGTTAAGCGCTGCATTAACCTTAAAGGTCGTGCTTCCGTCTTCTCTGTATGGTCCGAAAGGTCCTACAGGAGCCCAGAAATACTCGAGGTCTGCGACTGCGAATTGAGGTACGCAACAACCTGTTGGCTTAGCGCCTGAGGTTGTAGTCGTTCCTTCTTCTGCGTCGAAGTCGTTTTGTATGGTGCAAAGGCTATAAGCTGCTATTGAGCCTGCTGCCTTAAAATAACCATAATCCGCGCCTTTAATGTTTGCGATAGTACCTACTGCGAAATTCGCTGTAGTACCGTCTGAACTAGTTAAGTTATATTTTGCGTGAACTGACATCTTTAATCCCTCCTAAATTATGAATCAAATACAACTGCATTTAGTGCAGGGTTATTAATGGTAAGGTTCCCGATACCAAGCAAGAGAGTTGCATCAACCAATTGGTTGAATGAAGTTCTCTTGTTAAGTGGTTGGAAGTTGTAGCCCTTATACATCTTAAGATTGAAGGTTTTTGTATTGAGCAAATACCCTCTATCTACTGCAATGTGAGACAAGCCTGAGAAGATTTTTCCTCCTGCAAGCACTGCTGTCATCCCTTCAATAACGTAGTTATCAAAGTTAGCCTCGTACATGTCCTTATTTACAGTTATGCGTTGCTTACCGCTGAATGAGTCTGCACCTGCATTGAAGTAGGTTTGACCAAGAAGCGCCAAGTCTGGCTTATCTGTGTTACGTACAATCAAGTTTTTAGCATAGCGTAAACGTGATTCGATGTTGCTAGAATCGGTAGCCGATCCAAACACTGAAACAAAGTTCACTGATGCGTTTCTGATTGCGCTGTAGGTTACGCGGCTAATACCACCGATAGACCCTGTGTTGGTCGTATCAACGATGAAAGTTCGGATACCTGAGAAAGCCTTACCACCGTAAGTCGTGCCATCGCCTTGAAGCATAGCTTCCATTACGTTATAGGTTGAGCTATCTGCAATCTCTTGACGCTCATCTAAGAGGTCTAGGAACTGCGCATCGCCTTGATTCTGAGCTTCTTCAAGAGCATTGATAACTACAGGAGTTACAATGATTTTTGGAGTAAACTGAAAATCAGCAAGAGTGTTATTGTAACCCATTGCTATTTCTTCATCTGCATCAATCAGTTGCACATATTGATTCTGTGCAATTCTGATATTCTCAGAAATGAAGCGACCGCCTGAGATGGTTTTAATACCACCGTTCTGGCGCATCTTGTAAAGTAGAGGAATATTATCCACTACAGCATCTGCTGGTTTCTTTTCTCGGTATTCCCAAGTTGTTGCGTAAATATCACTTACAGCCATTTAAATTCTCCCTTTTGGTTAATCGGGAGAACTTCGCTTAAAGTGCTAGTGCTCCCGTGATTCAGCTAAAGCTCTGGCTAGGGCCGCTCTATTTGAGA
>CALBMD010000191.1 GCA_937896265.1 uncultured Pseudomonadota bacterium | reverse complement strand
AGTTTGGGCTAGGTTCTCATTTTGTTGATGAATATGAGAGTCTTCTTCGGCAGGGGGGTGGTCTTCTAATAAGGGTAACTGTTCTTGCGGAATATTGTTGCCTAGACCGTTATCGTCTGGATCGAAACGACCCCAAGCTGTTATTGAAAATGCCCATAGAGCTATAACACTAAGCGCCATTATCTTTGCCATTTTGTACTCCACTCTAGATTGTATTATCGAGGAAACCTATTCTCGATACAGTGCACTGTCAAGTTTTTTCAGGCATGGATGATAAAGTTGCAACTCTTGCTTGTAGGGCGGGTTTTTTTAATCTACCAGGGTTATTGCATCGGAAACCCTGTTCAATCTACTGGATCTGGTCTTTCTACGTGGCTAAATACGCTATAGACACAAGGCACGACAAAAAGAGTTAGAACTGTTGATACTGTCACTCCGCCAATAATAGCAATAGCCATGGGAACCCTTGTCTCTGCTCCTGGACCTAGAGCTAAAGCAGGAGGAATTGCCCCCGCCACAGTAGCCACCGAGGTCATTAGGATTGGCCGTAGGCGCAGAGGGCAAGCTGCAATAAGTGCTTGAGTTGGGCTTAGGCCTTCATCGCGTTTTTGTTTTGTGAAATCAACAAGCAAGATCGAATTCTTTTTTACAATTCCCATTAATAAGATAAGTCCAATCATACTAAACAAATTCAAAGATTGCCCTGTTCCATAAAGAGCAATTAAGGCACCTGTAAGGCTAAAGGGCAAAGCCATCAAGACAGTCACTGGATGGATAAAACTATTGAACTGTGAAGCTAAAATCATATAAGCGACAATAACCCCTAATATCAAAGCGAACATAAGGCTAGCAAAAGCATCTAAGAAAGCTTGAGCAGAGCCTGTGATCACCACTTGGTATCCTGGTGGTAACACTTCCGCAGCGATATTTTCGATGGCTTTTAGGGCGGTCTTTTGAGATAAGCCAGGAGCGATGTTGGCAAAAAATGGCACAGCCCGCTGGCGATTATGACGGGCAATAAGCTGCAAAGATTCTCCTGTTTTAATATGACTTACGTCCTGAATAGATACCAAATCACCAGCAGTGCCACGGTTATTGCGCAGCTGAATAGCTTGCACATCGCTTGGTTCATCGTGTTGATTTGGCAATGAACGGATACGGATATCATAGCGATGGCCGTTCTTGGGGTACTGAGTTTGAGCGCCAAAGACCTGGCCTCCTAGTAGGGCGGCGAGTTCAGTTCCCAGCGTGACAATGCTAACCCCTCGCTCAGCTGCCTGGTTACGATCAACTTTTACTTGGATTTGTGGCATGCCGTCTTGAAAGGTAGAGTTAATATCTTCGAGGATATGGGCCTCTTCGATACGCTGACGCAGTGTCTTAGATAGGGAGATTAATTTTTGCCAATCAGGACCAATTAGGGTGAATTCTACAGGATAACCACGGGAGGCGCTAAAACCGGTGAGAGATAAATCTTGGGTAAAAACATCAGCCTTTTCTGCTGCTAATAAATCTCGCAGCCCTCGCTTGGTGGCAGCCATGATTTCACTTTGGTTCAGGCGTCGCTCTTTAGGCTCTTTAAGAATGACATAGATGCTACCAGCATTGACAATATCATTGCCGCCGAAGTTACCAATTGTCGTGTAGAGGTCAGCTACTTCTGGTTGGGTTTTCAGGTAGCTCTCTGCTTTTTTAAAGACCTCATCTGTAGCCCAGATAGAAGTGCCAGGAGGTGTTTTTATATTGATGAGATAAAGCGATTGATCCTGTTTGGGGATCAACTCTTGTGGCAGTCTATTTAGAAGCATTAGCGAGGCAGCAAATAGTAGTACTGAAAGTAAGATAACAGGCCAACGAAAGCGCAGCAGCACCTCAATGCTTTGTCGATATTGGCGGACCATAGCATTCATCATGTGGTCCATCCATCCTTCTTTAGCTTCTTTGTCAGCGCTGTGGCTTTGCATAAAATTAGAAGAAAACATAGGTGTCAGCGCTAGAGCTTCAAGCAGTGATAAAAAGACGGCGACAGTAACGGTGATGCCATACTGGTAGAAGTAGGCGCCTATAACTCCTTCCATAAATATCACAGGGATGAAGATAGCAGCGATAGCCAAAGTCGCGGCAATAGCTGCAAAACTAATTTCTGCTGAACCATCAATAGCGGCTTTGATCTTTGATTTACCTAGATCGCGGTGACGCACAATATTCTCTAGCATCATAATCGCATCATCAACAACGATCCCAATGGCCAAGGAAAGGCCTAAGAGGGTGAAGGTGTTGAGAGTAAAGCCAAAGAAATAGAGAGCTATAAACGCTCCAATGATTGACATGGGCACTGCTAAGAGCACGTTAATAGTAGAAGACCAAGACCCTAGGAAGAGTAAGCAAACAAAGGCTGTTAAAATGGCGCTGAGAAGCAGAGTAAAATTAAGCTCAGCTACCGATTCTTTGATGTAGTGTGTCGAATCAAGACGCACGTCTAAGCTTAACCCCTTGGGCAAACTCTTAGTCATCTGAGCTACTTTCTCTCTCACTCCTTGGGCTACTTGAACGGCGTTGGAGCCGTGTTGCTTGATAACGCCAAGACCAACAGCTTTAGCTCCGTTGTAGCGGGAAAGAGCTCGTATATCAGCAACAGATTCTTCGATACGAGCAACCTTGGTCAAAGGGATAGGGGTAAAATTAGGAGAACCACCGCGTGTAGTGATATTAATTTTTTCAAATTCAGCAATAGAACGTGCTTCACCGAGCACGCGGATGTTGATTTCTTTATCTGGGCTTTCAATGCGGCCTGCAGGCTCTTCGAGCTGTTCATTAGTGATGGTATTGACGATATCAGCAGCAGTTAGTGAATAGTAGCGCAACTTTTGTTGGTCTATCCAGACGCGAAGATTGGGAGTAACATAGCCGCCAAATTGGATATCACCGACGCCTTTTAAGGAAGAAAGCTGATCTTTGAGAGTGTTACGCGCATAGATCATCTGATCATGCACAGAAATGCGATCATCTGCAGAAACCATAACCCAGACAATGGGTAAGTCTTCTGGGTTTGTTTTAGTGATCACTGGAGGATAGAGTTTTTGCGGTAGGCGATTGCGAACTTGATCGATGCGATTAGCTACTTCCTGCAGAGCAATATCGATATCGTGCTCAAGGGAAAATTCACAAGTAACGTTTGCTACACCTTGACTTGCTGTCGAAGTCACGGCTTTAAGGCCCTCGATACCCATTACGGCATCTTCGATGAGATCAATAACATCGCTTTCCATGATTTCAGGTGCGGCATTGTCAAGAGTCAAAGCGATATTGATAACAGGGAAGTTAACATCAGGCATTTGAGAAATGCCCATGCGTTGAAAAGAAATAACACCAAAGGTGATGAGCCCAAACATGATCATCCAGGCTAAAACAGGGCGACGGATGCATATTTCAGATAGGTTCACAGCGTGTTCCTTTTGCCAGTAGAGGGTACGCGGGCAGCTTTAGCAAAGAGATTTTCCATCGAGCCGCTTGCAGCTTGGAGTTTTATGAGATCAAGATTCCAAATATAGTACTGCTGATCAAGCTGCCGTTCGGCTTCTTGGTAGGAAGTAAGAGCTGCGTTGACTTCAAGATTAGTTACTAAACCATTTTGAAAATATTGTTTGGTAGTTTTCCAATTTTTTTTTGTTACGGCAACTAACTGAGTTAAGCGAGCTACTTGTTTTTGGTCGGCAACGACAGCTTCGTATGCTGATTGTAATTCAGCTTGAGCAGCGCGGCGAGTGGCAGCTAGATTTAGTTCAGCTTGAGCAAGTGAAGATTGGGCACTGCGTACGCGGGAGGATGTGATGCCTCCTGAGTAGATAGGCAAAGAAGCAACAAGAGCTACATCCCAGCGAGGATCTGTAGCTTGGCCTTGGTCTGTTACATAGTAGTTACTAACAACATCTAAGGAAGGTAGATGGCTGCCGCGGGCAATGGCAATAGATTCAGCGCTAGCTTCGTTTTCAGACCGAGCGCTAGTGATATCGGCGCGTGATTCAAGACTTGCTTGATATGTGGTTAGAGGTTCAAGAGCTAAGGGCTGGAAGTTGATATCTTGCAGAGCAACATTTTTTGGCCAGTCAGTGAGAAAATGAATAGTCACTCTAGCGTTAGCAAGGTTACCTTCAATACCTTCGATTTGTGCTTCAAGTGAAGCTATGTTGGCTTCGACAGAGAGCACATCGGTGAGTTGGCGGCGGCCAATTTTGTAAAAGCGATTCAGTTCGTTGAGGCGCTCTTTAGTAAGGTGATGCTCTTGTTGGAGATCTTTTTTGGCTTGCTCAAGACTGATCACTGTGAAAAAGGCTGTCGCGGTGTCAGAATAAAGACGCCGGGCCGCATTTTGGGCGGCAAATGATTTTGCTGCGACAACATTGCTTTGCTGACGGATAGCAGCATACTCTGCTAGGCCTCGAAATAAGGGTTGTTGAAGCGTGAGACGTACGCTGCGATGAAAAGTAGGCAAAATTTGACTCTCGTGGATGTACTTTTCTTTGCTGTAGCTGGCATCTAAGGAGATGTTAGGGAGAATGGCGCCGCGAGCTTGAGAGAGATCTTCTTTGGCTTGCAGGATTACCTCAAGTTGGCTCGCCACGGCTTCGCTGCGCTGGGCTGCTGTAAGAAAGGTCTCTTCAAGAGTGCGTTCTTTAGACTGAGCAAGGGTTGGGAAGAGAATTATCGATAGAAGTAATAGAGCTTGGCGCATATAGGGCTCCAGAAATTTAAATGATCTGCTGCTCCGGTAACAGCGTTAGATAGTTCTACCTAAGAAGTCTTTGTCTGGAAAGTGGCTGTATCCTTTGCTCTATATTTTAGCAGGCAAAAGCTTATTGAGGGATGTGGTATACTAGGAAGAAAGACTCAAATCAGAGGATAGGTATGTATTCTAATATCCTGAGAATTGTGCTTATTGATGATGATGTTGTTTCAGCAAAAATGCTTGAAAAAATGATTAAACAGGCGATGCCAGATCTAACCATGGAGATTGCTAATTTCCAGGACCCTCGATCGGCTTTGGCCCACATTAAAGAAAAGGACATTCATATAGTTATCACTGATATTGAGATGCCTCATATTAGTGGGCAAGAAGTGCTCAAAGAGGTAAAAGGGATGTCTAAAGGTATTAAGTTGGCTGTGATCACGGCTAGTAATTCGTTATTAACGGCACTATCTTGTTTTATGGACGGGGCGGATGGTTATTTGCTCAAGCCTTATAAAGTGCAGAATGTCCGTGATTTACTGCTACAGTTTCATGCGAATCTGCTCCTATGGCGAGAAATTTTTGAGACCTGTCATAAGACATCAAGGCCTGCAGCTGGCGCTTAAGCTGCTTAGTAGAAACAGGGGTTTGAGTCAGATGTCTTCAAAAAAGAAGGCATCCATCTTAATCTCAGAAAGCTTGTTGCCGATAGCTTTCACATGCACTACCTAGTTGTTGAATCCGACTATAAGAAACTTGAACAGATCTTTCATGCAGAAGTTGCAGAAGACGCCTTTGTTCAGCTGTTTAATCAACGGGCTAAAGGATCCAATCTGCAGTTAAGTCGAGGTATTGAATCTAATTTTGTTGATCATCCTAAAATTAAGCCTTTGATTGAAGCCTATATAACAAGGCAAAGGGCGGTTTGGCAGGAAGAACTTATTGAAAGTGAGGCTAAACTAAAAGAGTTTGAAGCCAAACTAGCCAAAAAAGAAACTAAAACAGCACTGACCGAAAAAGATCGTCTGATCAAAAAGATAAGTAAAACCAAATTCAAATTGAATAAAAAGGAAGACGGCCAGCTTTATCCCTATGATCATCGTATCTACCCTCTCTACTATGCTGGAATTATCGTTGCTGAGGGTAAAAAGAATGTCATTCGACCTATGCGATTTCAAATTAGACCAGCAGATAAAGACGCTAGCTTTGATAAAGACAGTAGGCTTTATAAAGCTAAGAGAGAGAGCCTAACAGCTACATATTTTGAACGCATCCGTTATCACGCTAAGACAAAAAGTATCTGGCAACCTCTATTTGGTAAAAATCATGGTATTTTGGTCGTAAAAAGTTTTCATGAGTTTGCAGAAAGTGGCAAGACAAAAGGTTTCTCACTACCACAGCCTTTCTTTGTCCCCTGCCTGTATGATCATTGGCACGGAGCTGGAGATCTTGGGCACGGAGCTGGTACAACTCTTGATTCTTTTGCCGTGATTACTGACCAGGCGCCAGAATCTGTGTCGGCAGCAGGGTACCACAGAAGCCCAATTGCTATGAAAGCTAACTACTTGGATGCTTGGTTGCGACCTGAAGGTAAGTCAGTTGATGAACTTCAGGCTCTCCTTGAGGATAATCAGACAGCATCTTATATCTTAGAAGCTGCTTAGCGGGTTGCTTGCGCTTGTAAGAAACCACACTGGCGGCTTCTTGCAAAAAAGTTCAGTTTTTGAGCCCAATTCCTCGTTGAAAGAGGGTCAAGGTCAACACATAAAGCACAATATTGCTGGCGATAAGAATAGCTAAGCCTAAATTGACACTAGATTCTGAGCTACCCAAAAAAGCATAGCGAAAACCATCCACCATGTAGAAAACAGGGTTGAAAAGGGTTACCTTAGCCCAAAACTCAGGGAGCTGTTCCAAGCTATAGAAAACGCCGCCCAAGTAGCTTAGTGGGGTTAAAACAAAGGTGGGGATGATTGATACATCGTCAAAGCTGTTGGCATAGAGAGCGTTGAGTAGGCCAGCCAAAGAGAAGACCGAGGCAGTTAACATACCATAAGCGAACAGCATACCAACAGAATGCAAAGGCAATGAGGTGAAAAATAATGCAACAGCCAAAACGACCCCGCCGACAACAGCGCCTCTATAGAGACCACCGAGGACATAGCCAAGGATAATAAGCTCGTTTTTAGCTGGAGCTACCAACAATTCCTCAATGCAGCGCTGAAATTTGCTGGAAAAAAAGGATGAAGATACATTGCTGTAGGAGTTAATTATGATTGACATCATAATTAAGCCAGGAACAATAAACTCAATATAACTAAACCCATTGATTCGGCCAATACGACTACCTACCAATTTGCCAAAAATTACGAAATAAAGACTCATTGTGATCATAGGAGGTATGATAGTTTGCAGCCAAATTCGGTTCACGCGTACCATTTCGCGCCGAACAATGCAGGCTAAAACAATCCAGTGCTCTCTTAAGGTCATAGCTTCTCCTTGTTGAGAATTTGCAAGAACAGTTCTTCTACCTTGTTAACTTTGTTTTGCATGCTGTCTATTTCAATATTGCGGCCTTGTAAGTATGTAAAAAGACTATTAAGTGCCATAGTCTTAGGAACGGTAGCTTCAATCATATTGCCGTTAACATGAAAGAGCACCTCACTTAGATGCAGGTCAGAAGGTGGTTTGTGTCGGCAGTAGAGAACAAAGGTTTCTTTGCTTAGCCTACCAAGAAGATCCTTAATGGAACAATCTTCAATGATGCTTCCTTTATTAATAATAGCTACACGATCACAAAGCGTTTCCACCTCTTCGAGGTAGTGAGTGGTAAGAATAATAGTTAGACCTTCGGCGTTCATCTTGCGCAAGACCTTCCACATTGAGTGGCGGATCTCGATATCGACGCTGGCTGTCGGTTCATCGAGAATCAGAAGCTTGGGGTGATGAATTAAAGCGCGAGCAATCATTAGCCTTCTTTTCATGCCACCGGAAAGACTACGGGCTGCTGTATTTCTTTTGTCCCAAAGGTCAAGCATCTTTAGGTACTGCTCAGCGCGTGCTATAGCCGTGTGTCTGTCAATGCCATAGTAACCAGCTTGTGTGATAACAATTTGCATCACAGGTTCAAAAAAGGAAAAATTGAACTCTTGAGGCACAACACCGATGAGTCTTTTTACCGCATCAGGGTCGGTATCAAGGTCGTGACCAAAGGCTTTAACAGTTCCTCCTGTTTTGCGGATAAGGCTCGTAACGATGCCGATGGTAGTAGATTTTCCTGCGCCATTAGGCCCAAGAACAGCGTAGAAGCTGCCTTCTGGGATGGCGAGAGATATGCCTTTTAACGCTTCGACACCGGAGCTGTATCGTTTGCGTAAATCT
>CALBMD010000190.1 GCA_937896265.1 uncultured Pseudomonadota bacterium | reverse complement strand
ATTCGAAGTTCGGTTGGGTGCAAGGCGCAAGAAGGAGCGAAACCGCAGTGTACATATTGGGCATGAGGATTTCGCGACGACAAAAACGCCCGCAAGAGACTGGCTTTGCGCCGCTGCGCACAACTAAAATTCAGATCAGGATTAAAGCTATCGCACAACAGAATCAATCTCATCAATGATGTCTTTTTCACCGCTGGTGTTTTTAAGGCGGGCTAGAAAGAGATTTAATTTAGGATTTAAGTCACGTCTAGAAGCATCTATATAAGCAATTTGGACCCAATTAGGCATGCGAGACAATGTTTGAGCAAGAAAATCCCCATGACGTGGGAGGTAGAGTTCGATTATCTTACGACCTGTTTCGGAAAAGGCTGGATTTCTCGACACAGCGTATAAAAAGAGCGCCGAAAACTTTGGATGATTGATAGCTACTGGATAGATTAACAGATGATCTAGAGCTTCGTTGCAGCTGAACATATCGACACTCTCAATGTTAAGCTGTCTTAGCTCTTCGACAGAAGCTAAAGCTAAATAATCAACAAAATCCCAAGAAGCACGCTCTGGATTTAGGCCTATCATCGCTTTCGCAAAACTGACATGATTTTTGGTAAAAAGACCATGCTTGGCAACAGTATAAGAACCTTTCAACTGATTTAGCAGCAAAGCATCCGCCACCTTTGGTTGCAGTATATGATCAAGCTCATCATTAATTAATGCCTTACTTAGCCGATCTTCAATTGCTTGCGCCATTTTTGGTGACTTAAAGGCCGCCGCCAAATGCCAAGCCATTGGCTGACACACACCTTTAGTTGTTGCAACCAACACCTTAAATAGCTCAGGCGCCTTAGTATCGCGGCTTGTTAAGTAAAGATGTAAGCCATTAATCATCCTCTGTCCATCCCAGCTTTTACATTTGTCAGCAAGACGTCCATAAAGATCATTACCAGCTTCTTCCCACTTATTTTGTTTACCGATAATTTCTTTAGCGTCGCTAAGAGTAGAACCACCAAAAGTGATTGCCGCATTTAAAATATCATCTAAGTCTGTCTTTTCAGTAAGCACAGGTGGCTTATCGGGCGTATCACTAAGATGGACGCAAGACTGGTTAAAGATAAGCAGCCACAAAATAAGGAAGCTAAAAAAGCGCGAGTTAATCATATTGCTCTCTTGGTGTTACCTAGCTGTCAAACCGTACGATGACAGAAACTTTTAGCGCTGCTTCTAACTTTTGACTCCACTCCTTGCACGAGGCAACCTGCGAGCTAGAATGCAAAACCAAACCGTCACTGTTTATTTCCATCAAGCTTAGCCTGTGGTTTGTTACAAAGTCAAAAAGAATACTAGGGTCGATATTTTGCCACTTAGATTTTACGGCATTATCTAAGATACGACAAGGAATTCCAAGAGCCGATGCCAGATCTCTCGCAAATATCAATGGATTTGCGAGATAGGCCTTTTCTTTACCTTGCCAATAAACAGCAAGGCGCAAAAGCGCGAGTTTTTTAGCTTGCGTTAAGACTGTATAAATCAAAAACAACAGCACGCATAAGGCAGCTAAATGAATTGCAAAAGAAAATCCAAACAAACAAGCCTCTTGGTACATGAGAGTTTCGCGAGGACAAAACAATGCCTGCAAAGGGCTAGTTTCGTGTCGCAGCACACAACTAGAAATTCCGATCCGGGTTACAGCTAATCAGGTACATGGGCAATCTCATAGCCACGCCTAAGGTTGGCTACCACCGCCTGATCAGCCTTATTCTTCTCTAAAAGCTGGTCTTGAAAATCACCAAGCCAAGCAGGATTTAATCCTTTTTGCGCCAAGATCTCGATGATCTCAAGCCCAATAAGCCATTCTTCAGGGCAGTGCTCTAAAAGCCAATCAGCATGTTTTTTTAACTCTTTCTTACTCAGATCGGCAAGTAGCTTATGCTCCTGCCGCATAGCTCTAAGTGCAGAATAAACAGCAAACTTGTCTTTTTCGGCTTTTGAGAAAGGGCTTGTTCTAAGAGGAGCAGAATCAGCGCGACCAAAATCATACTCTCCATAAGCCTGCCAGTCAGCAGGTCCGCCAAATACGGAGATTATTCGCTCACCTAAAACCTGATCAAATTCCCCCCAGGCTTTCTCAAAGACCACCCTATCTTTGGGATCTTTGACCTCACAATCTTGCCAAGTCAGGACAATAGGTTTGCCATGACCATCCCTTACAACCCCTTTAAGAACCCCTTGCACCTTGTAACCATTGGCGAGATTTAATGTCCCAGGCTTTCCTTCCTTAAGATCAGTCAAAAGACAAGACCCTAAAGGAGAACTAAAACCATGCCCATGTCTTTGGCGGCCCTGACCAGCCAGTTCTTTATCTTTGTAAGCAATCTGACAAGGTCCAGTAAACCGGATAAAATCAACTATTTCTTCTCTTGCTGAAAAATCACTTAGCACGCCAGATACCTGCACATGATTTTCTAGCTCAACAGTAACAACTGTCTTGGCTTTTTTTGCTAACTCAAGGCCATAATGGCCACCCTTACCAAAGGCCATATCTTCTTCTAAATCTTTGAGCAGCTGGTTTAACTGAGAAAAAGACTCAGCTACATAAAGTTGTGGCTGTGGTTTAGTAATATCAAAGCTTTGCTTAACACAGTCTTTGGCGAGGGGGATTTTCTTTATATTTATATCTTGCAAGGCAGCTTGCCCTTCACCAAGTGAAGATAAAAGCCCTGCGCCATAAATCTTTGGATTTTTAATGCTACCAATTAACCCATACTCTACTGTCCACCAAAACATTCGTGACACTAAGCTTGCTTCTGATGTCCAAGTGACATTGGCTTCTGCTTTTTTAAGTTCCTGTTCAGCTAAAGAAATATCAGCGGGTGTACAGTCAGGATTTTCTTTGTAGTCAGAGAGCTTGCGCACAGCCTCATAGAGCTTAATATCTTGATCTGAAAAAATAGCTTTTCGCGCTAGCTTGGCATAGTTGGTCAAATAATCAGCATATCCATGATCAACTAAAATAGGTGCATGGCCTGCTGCTTCATGCACAATATCAGGTGCTGGGGTATAATTTAAATGCTCTAAAGAGCGCATATTACCAGCAATAGGCAAGATGCGGTGGGCTTGAAAATCCAAGAAGACAAGCGGTGGGATATAACCCGTCACACAAACCGCTCCCCAACCGAATTTGCTTAAAATGACATCCATGTCTTCAATTTTTGGAATTTGAGAGATAGATATCCCCGTTTTTTCTAGACCTTCCAGGTAAGATTCATGGGCTGTGGCTGCAAAAATTTTACGCGCGCTCCGCATAATAAATCGCCAAGAGGCATGCTCTCTTGGTGTGTAACCTGCATAGTTTTGATCGGCAACATAGCTCTTAAGGTAAGCTGGCAGGGAATCCACTGTCTTTGATTTTTGCATAGCTTTCTCCATAATTTAAATCCAAGGTCGATTTTACCCAGTGAATTTTTCCTTAGGGAAGGACTATCGTCTTTAATCACACAAAATAAATGTCATCATCCATTTTTTTTCGATGTATTTTCAGTAAGGTGGATATAAGATCTAGCTAAATTATAGCGATGCTACGGAATATTTACCACCGAATCTGCCTATGCAAGTGTGAGGTTACAGGAGCTAGTCAATCGGCATGATACTTTAATAAAATAGCCTCATTAACAAGAAGGCTGGTGCGAGGAGTGTTGATGGACGCGTTTAACCAAAAAAACCGAATCTACGCTATTACTGCGCCCTCAGGCACCGGTAAAACAACATTAAACCGCCGCATTACTGAAGAGCTTTCCGATCTCATCGAACTCTCTGTTAGTGTCACAACTCGCGAGAAAAGATCTGGGGAACAAAACGGTGACCACTACTGGTTTGTCTCGAAAGATGAATTTGAGCAGCAAATTCTCACTCAAGAAATGCTTGAATGGGCAGCTGTTCATGGCAATCTCTATGGCACCACTTATGGTGAACTAAAAAGAATTTATGATAAAAACAAAAAAGTCTTGCTTGAGATTGACGTCCAAGGATGGTTTCAGGTGCGGGCTAAACTCTCTCACGCAGTGTCAGTCTTTATACTCCCTCCTTCTATTCAAATGCTATGGTCTCGCTTAACTGCCCGGGGCACAGATAGTCTACGCACCTGCTACCTGCGTATTTGCAATGCCAAAAAAGAACTAGAACAAGCCGCATCCTACCAGTATTTTATCATTAATGATGAACTTGATCGGGCATTTGAGGAATTAAAAAGTATCATTTGTGAAAAGCCTTCGCTTTATCTTACACAAGAAGAAGGTGTTGCCTTCTGCACCACCTTATTAGATGAATTCAATCACTCGCAATGGTTGCGCGAGATTGAAAAGCAAATTAGCAGGAACTGATTTTGGTGGAATACGATAGTGCGGAATTAGATTTTTTCGCGCCATATTTAGCAGATGAAACTGAGAACGACCCAGAGGTCTGTTTTAAGAAGCTCTGCGTCAAGGTCAGGCACTACTTTAATGACGACAAACCTGTTGAGCTGATTGAAAAAGCCTATCTTTTTGCCAAAGAAAAGCACAAAGATCAATGCCGCCGATCTGGTGAACCTTATATCACACATCCTCTCAATGTTGCTTTGATATTAACAGATCTAAAGGTTGATTTAGCTTCGATTATATCAGCTATTTTGCATGATGTCGTAGAAGACACCGACACAAGTATTGAAACCATTGAAAAAATGTTTGGTCGAGTGATTGCTGATCTTGTCGATGGCTTAACTAAAATACGCAAGATAAAATTTCGTTCAAGCCAAGAGCGCATGGCCGAGAATTTTAGAAAAATGATCTTAGCCATGGCTAAGGACCTGCGTGTCATCTTAATCAAACTCGCTGACCGCCTACACAATATGCGCACGCTTGGGTCTTTGGCTGAGGAAAAAAGACTTAATATTGCTCAAGAAACTCTTGATATTTATGCACCGCTAGCAAGCCGCTTGGGTATTTACGGCATTAAAAGCGAACTAGAGGATCTTTGCCTCAAAGAAACAAAAAAAGAGATTTACCGAGAGATTAGTCGCAAGATAGCTGCCAAAAAACGCGAACGCGAAGCTTTTATTGCCGATGTAAAAAAGATTCTTGAAGAAGAGTTGACAAAATACGGATTTAAAAACCATAAGGTTTATGGCCGACCCAAGCATTTTTATTCCATTTATAAAAAAATGGTCGATCGCCATGTTGCTTTTGAAGATATTCATGACCTGTTTGCTTTTCGTATTATTGTCGATTCGGTAAAAGACTGCTATGAAGCCTTAGGTATTATCCATGCTATGTGGCGACCGATGCCTGGCCGTTTTAAAGACTATATTGCCATGCCAAAGGCCAACCTTTATCAATCTTTGCATACGACAGTAATCCGCTCAAACGGCATCCCTGCAGAAATCCAGATCCGCACCTATGATATGCATGGTGTTTGCGAATATGGGATTGCTGCTCATTGGGCCTACAAAGAAAAAACAATTGGCCCAGCGAAAGAAACAGATCTCAAGCGCTTTACATGGCTGCGTCAGATGATGGAGCTACATGATGATGTCAAAGACCCCAATGAGTTCTTAGATGCGGTAAAGGTCGATCTCTTTGAAGAAGAAATTTTTGTTTTCACCCCAAAAGGCGATGTTATCCAACTAGCTGCTGGCGCCACACCACTTGATTTTGCCTTCGCAGTCCACACAGGCATTGGGCTTTCAACCGTAGGGGCCAAAGTAAATGGCAAGATTACTCCCCTTCGATCAAAAATTCACTCTGGCGATATTATTGAGATCCTAACCTCAAACAATCAAAAACCCAGCAAAGACTGGCTAAACTTTGTCACGACATCCAAGGCCATCAATAAGATTCGTTCCTATCTTCGCAGTGAGCAGAGGCAAAAAAGCCACAAAATTGGTCATGCTTTCCTTGCAAGCGAATTACAAAAGATTGGCCTTGATTTTGATGATATTGTCAGTCACCACAAAACAGATCCAATGGTCAAAGCAGCAAAAGAAAGCAGCTTTGATGATCTTTTAATTGCAATTGGTTATGGCAAAATAAATGCAAGAGAGCTTATTGCGAAAGCTTATCCAAAGGTTAAATCTGATAAGTCCTCTTTGCTTGAAGAAAAAAAACCAGCTACCACAACACCAGCAGCACCAAAAAAGCCAAGCCTATCAGGGATTTTGGTCTCAGGACTAGACAACATCTTAGTTACCTTTGGTCGCTGCTGTAATCCACTACCCGGCGATGCTGTCATTGGCTTTATTACCAGAGGCCGCGGCGTCTCTGTCCATCGCAACAACTGTGCTAGAGCTTTAGATCTCGATCCTGCTCGCCACATAGATGTTTCTTGGGAAGATCATCAAAAAACAGCCGTCTTTCATAGCAGTAATCTTCGCGTCGTTACCCGTGATCGTCAAGGTATGCTTGCTGAGATCACTGTTGTTATTGCTGCAACTGGCGCTAATATCCAAAAAGCTCAGGTACGTGTCTCCAAAGATTTAGTTGGTGTTCTTGATTTTGAAGTCAGCATTCAAAATCTCGGGCAGCTATTAAATATTATCAAAAAGATCGAAGCTATTCCTGGCGTTGTCTTGGTGGAACGCAAAGGGATAAATAATAATAGTTAGTCTGTGGCACTTTCGCGCCACAGACGTTGGCCTGGTCTGCAATCTTCTTTTGAGAATTTGTAATAGCAGCCTGGCATAAGACGGTGTTCTGGAGAGCTGCGCGCTCCCCAGACCCCAGCGCCGGGGGAAGGTTCCCCCTAGGCCAATGCTGGTAACTTAAGGTAAAGTTTGTTGCTTTGCTTGTATTAGTTGGATTTT
>CALBMD010000189.1 GCA_937896265.1 uncultured Pseudomonadota bacterium | reverse complement strand
TTTTGCCAAAGGATGCGTGCAAAGTAGTGCCAATATCTAGTGGGTGAAAAATATCGCTAATACCATCAGTAGCTAGCATAACAAGCTTTGGATTTTCGAGCACTCCGCTCAACTCCACCTCTGGTTTAATAGCTGGACAGCTTTTTCGTCCGTCATGATCTCCAATGCTGCGTGATAGTGCTAAACCACTTCTGCATCGGCGTCCTTTGTTTCGTGTTTGTTGCACTAAAGGTGCAAAGCCATAAGATTCCCACAGTTTTATAAAGTCAAGGTCATCGTCTATCTCCATTTCTTTAATGCGCATGTGTTCCTCAATTGGGCAAGTGCAGCCATTCTGTAGATGGCGGGAAAGTTCTTCTTTATCAGAAAGATCATGAGTCCTAGTCTGAAGGGTAGTGTCACAATCTGGAAGTATTGCATAGCCACTAGAATCACCAACGTTGAAAAAACGTAGCTGCCCCCTGCCATAGATAAAGCCAACAAGAGTTGTACCTGCATAAGGGTAATAAAGCATAGTTTCGTCTACTTTATTTACCGCTCTTTGAATCCATGTTATCAGGTTCCCTTGAACCACTGAATAGATGTTGCCATTCTTAATATTATCAGCAACGTTATCTAATACTGTTTTACAAACATATTGGGCAAGATCTTTAACTTTGCTCTTTTCTGGTTCGGCCTTCCCTCCATGTCCATCACAAACAGCAGCAATGGTCCATGTTTCTTCACCCTTTTCTACCGTTTTATAACTGAACGCGTCTTGGTCCTTATCAAGGCCTTTATTGAAGACTCCAATATGATTAAGATCTCCCGCCCAAGCTAGGTGAGACACTGTTGCTATTGAGAGAAGAAAAAAAATTGCTCGTTTCATGATTATCCTTAAAAAATAAAGTGCTACCAAATCATTGTTATTACCGCAAGCCAGGCACCGAATACTAAGCTGGAAGCTTCTATTTGTGCAGCAGCGGATTGTATTGCTGCACGAAGCGTTACCCTAGCTTGTGTGTTTTGAATAGCTTCTACCTGCAAAGTCGTGCCATTGATACTAAAAGATTCACCTATTCCTAAGGTGCCAATTAGGATGCTATCTTCAAATGTACCTGGGACATGATGGTGTATATGCACACGATTTGCCATAGAGCTAGGCAGCTGTTCGGAGAGAATATCTTCGCGACTGCGCAACGCAAAGTAATACCTTGTTGAGCCGACGTCAAATGCTAATCCAAAAATGTCAGTAAAATTAGGCTGATACGTGTCTAAGCTTGTTATTAGATAGCTTCCCCATTCTTTAGCATGCGTGATCGAGCGTTGGTTATAATTAGCTACTTTCGTAGCGATCTGTTCTCGATTAGGGAGATTAAAATTGACGAGAAAAAATTTATTTCCCATAGGGGAAGATGGATCGCCATAAGGATTACCTTGAGTCCCCGCATGGCCACTACCATAGCAATGACCCGCTTCGTGCACATGGACAAAGAGGCTGTCACAAGCTCGGATAACAGCTATATTGCTGCCAAGATAAGCAAACCCAACCCAGGGACAACTGCCGCTAGGAAATTCAAAGAAGATGATTCGGTAGTTATTAGGGTTAATCCCTTTGCCTCGCAGGGTAACCATCGCTACGCTGGCAATGGTACGTTCATCGCAAGTAGATTCATCTATGGCACTGACTGTTGTTGGGTCAATAATTTCTGTTTCAATAGCAATGTTGCCGTCGGAGTTTCCTTCGATATATGAAGCAAAAGACAGCGGGTTTGTTTGTATCATAGCGTTTAAGCTATCTTTCGAGCACTCAAGATTTTTGTTTTCAAAATGAAGTGGAACAATAAGTACTCTATGCGTCGTGCTTGTGAAGGCTGAAGATTGAGGCAGTGTTCGAAGGTTAGATTCGTGCTTAACAACCTGAGTTAAAGTGCCATCTATGAGTCTACCGCCTAAAACGACAGGTTCGTTGAGCTTGATATTTTGAATCACTGGATCGTTTTGGTCTATCTTAAGCAAGCAGCTGCCATCACCATATTCTAGAAAGCGAGTGAATCCTGAGCCATTAGAGCTGCGGACAGTTAATCCTCGTAGCGTGCCAGCTATAGGTAGCTCAAAAACCTCACAGGCTTGTCCCTGGGATGCAAGCAAGGTTCCTATCATAGCTGCAAGGAAGTGACGGCGCTTGCTTGCTTGAGCCTGAACAGTTGCTACGAGAAGGGTGGCGATGCACATGTATTGCAAAATTCTCATGGGGCTTCCTACTGTTTGATAGAAATATCTTTAGCTTTTAACAGACTTTGCTTTAAAGTCGTTTGAGTGGTGAGACAATTGGAAATGAGGTGGCGGTAATAAAACGTTTTTAAAACAAAAGGTTGCGATTTTTAGGGGTGGGCTTTTGTCCAGTAGAATTTATGAGCGAGATGAATCAAAAACCGCGGTTGTGGTCATATGTGAAGAGTAGGTTGGGGGCAATACCCATTTCTAGACTACCGAAGGTGTCGGTATCGCTCATGAGCTTTGTGATAAGTGATGTAGGTTGCAGAGGTCTCTGGTTACGTAAAAATAATTGAATCACTGGAGAACGTGCATAGTGCCCCCAAGCAACAGCTGTAAAGCGACGACGCTGTTGTTCTTGTGGGTCTTGCATTGTACCTGCATTAGGTAGCACGCCAGCAATATCTCCCATCACATAAAGGCCTTCTTCACCTATTAATTCTTTAAGGAATGTTAATCCGTAAGTAGCAGTATCTAGTTTTTGAACCAAAGAATGAATTTTTTTTGCTACTTCTTTGTTAATACTTTGGCGATCTTTACCTTGCGATGCTGAGAGCATAGCCTGAATTTCTAGAGCTTTATTAAGCAATGATTTTACTGGACCACGCATGCCAAAAGGTAAGCTAGAGATATGAGCTGGAATATCGTTTTTGTCGCTGAAATGATGTACTAAAGCAGCTTTAAACTCTTCTCGATTAGCGGTTGTAAATCTTTCTATGAACTTTTCTCCATCAATAAAAACACGAGTTAGGCCATACACTTTACGAAACAAACCTAAATTGTCCTCATCAGGAGTATGAGAATAAAAAGGTGTGTCCTGGTTTTTAGAATAGCGTCGATTAAGATCTGAGATTAATGCAAGAAGTTCTTGTCGCGAACGTATATCAAAAAAATCTTCGCTACGGATAGCTAGAATAAATTTTCCTGGGTTATCTAGATCCATCTCTGTATGAACTCTAACTCTCTTACGATTCTTCATAAGGACATCAGAGTTAGACATGAGCAATGAAAAATTTTCAATACCTATTGATGCGTTTTTCATTGTAGTGAGACGGTGGAAATAGTGTTCACCTTGTTCCTCAAGACGAACTTTTGTTGTTGTCTCTGATTTGTTATATTCAAGGTTAAAAGCATACAAAGCACCTAACCCTTGTACTTTGTGTGTGCCTTTTGAGTGAACAAGGAAGTGTTCCTTAACGAATGGGAATGGGGCTAAGTCTCGCCCTGTCTCGATTGCTCGCAACGCCTCATATTCTTGTGCCCGGCGAGCTTCGTCTAAATAAGATAAAGACTTTTCGCGCTCTAGCTCGTCAAAATCGAAAATAACATCGGTGGTTTTGACGTCGAATTTAGAGATTCCAGCTACCATGCGAAAGATCGAAAATTTGGCAGCGAATAAGTCTATTGTTGCTAAATCAATGTTGAGCCCGGTTCCTGTTTGTATAAGTCTGTCGCGATAGATATGCAAGCGACCATATTCATCACGCAGGTAATAAGAAGCCAGCATCTTCTTTTTACCACCAAAGGCCGAAACTTCATTGACAAAAAAAGGCTTGGCAGAATAGGCGCCAACACCCCCAGATACTTCAAGGCCAATACGGTGAAAATTTTGGATCATCTCAAGAGGCTTTAGCTTATAGGTAGCATACTTTGCTAAATTAGGGATGATCTTATGCAAAATAAAAGGGCTCAGAAAGCCGTCATTAGCCTTTTCGGTAAAGTGTGTGAATTCGAATTTCTTTTCATAAAACTTTAGACTCAGGTCAGTTGACAATCCCTTTACTTGAGAAATAAGAGCTCGAAAAAGAGGAGACTCGATATCGAATCTGATTTGGACACCATCTGTGATTTTGAATAGATGCTGCATGCCTTGCAAATTAACAATCTGGGTATTGCCTGTTACTTTTCGGGTCAAAAGAGCATAGACTCCCACCGCAAGAGGAATTTTCGCGATGGTTGTCTTGGTAGGTGTGCTGATAAATCCTAGGTTAAACTGTAGACCTTGCAAGCCCTTTAGCCCTGGTGTAACAGATACCCCCGTCGATTTATCAACATGGTTGAAAAGGTTGATATCAAAAGAGGCTAGATTGGTGATTAAAGTACCCCAGGTCTCGGTTAGATGAACAATGCCTGTTTTGTTTTCAAAAGCAGTTTTAATAACCTTGCCGTTTTTTACCGGAGGATTAGGATCGTTGGGATAAGGGTTAAAATCTTTCACAGCTGGTACGTCAATTTTTGGCACTTCATTTTCTAAGCCAAAAGCTTCAATCATGCCATTTCGTCGATGTATAAGTTTGAGATGATAAACTAAAGCAACAGGCTCGGGCATTGTTGAATCCATGAGAGCTCGATAGATTTCTTGAGATGGGATGCTTGCAATCTGCCTAGCCATCCATTTTAAATCATTCCAGGTAGCATTATCTTGTTGTCTAGCCCGAGAAGCAAAGTCGTTCCAATAGATTTGGACTTTATCTTTGTCTTTATATTGCCGAACAAATTCAGGCTCAAATTCATTTACTAGATATTGCTTGTTGAAGGCCATGATGTTGCGCCAACGCCTAATAAAGATAGAGGTAGCGAGTCCAAAACCAGTATCATGTAAGCGCACTTGCGGAAAATAAGTGCCATCGGGATTTTCTTTTAACAGCAAGCGGTAGTTAGGCAATTTGGTGTCGCCAATAGCTAGCCACCCCCATATCAAAAATAACGATCGAAACTCGCGTCGGTTTTGTAGGTCCCAGCCGCCAAAATCTACTGGGCCAAGGCGAAGCTCTGTTTTAGGTTTAGCTTCAAACAAAACATCTCTGGCAATAAACCAACCTGGTTTTTCTCCCTCTTTCGAATGGCTATGAATCAGCCGAGCTAAAGAAGCCACTGTATATTTATTAGCAAGGGACGAAGCAAAAGAGTCATAGGTCATATTGCCAAGGTCAACTTTCACCTCACTTCGATGCCACATAGAGTCTTGGTTGAGACCTGCAAGTTGAAATAGCTTGGAAGCGGCTCGGTCAACACAAACTTCATTGCCAAATTTAAGCTTAATGTAGCGAGTTCTACCTTGCTTATCTTTCCATTCTACTTTGACTTTAGGGGAACCTTGGCCACGGAAAATGATGCCCTTATACTTAACAACTTGACCCTCAGTTGGGAACTCATTCATATCTTCTGCTTGGATAGCATCATAATCTTTCGGTCGTACTTTCTGCCATAAGGGGCTAGTACCTGGGTTTAGGCGAGACAAATCCATGCCACATTGTGTTAGTTGGTCGAGCTCTTCTTGACTTAAATAATAGCCAATACGCCGTGCACCTAGGCAATGGCTCACTTCAGTTTGGACTTCATCATCGACGATGAGGTTATTAGCCTCAATTTTTTTGTCTTTTTTACGATATGTTTTCGGAAAAACTGTTCGTACAGCTAGATGTATAAGATCAAGGTCAAGAGGTATACGTGTGACAAAAGCATTAGGCACTTTAAATGCCAAATAACCGCGTACAAAATCGCAGACAATACCTTCTAACTCCTCTGCTGGCAAACCTTGAGCTATGCCGTTTATCAGTTGGTCAATCTTGGGTATTAAATACATGTCATAGGCCCGTCGGTAACGATCTTCATGATTTGGTCCCGGTGGCCCTCCTTCGGCATGGCGTTGGGCTTCCTCGTAGGTTTTAACTTTTAGCTCCAAGCTTTCTATCAGTTTTGTCTGATAGACATCCTGTATGATTTGTTTTTTTTCGAGCTCTAGAGCTTCACGAAAAGTCTTAGCCTTGTCCAAATCAAAGTGGCCTTCGACTTTGAGTTTATCTGCGATATAGATAGAGGCAGCTTGTTCATGTTTAGGACTCAAAGCAGCATGGTCTGGGCCAATAGCATGTGCTTGCAGAGCAAATTGTAACACCATTAAAAGGCAGATAGTATTGTGGCCGCCAAAAATCATAGAAGCCTGCTATTTCGTTAGGTTAAGAATTATTTTCATGTTAAGGAAAAAAGCTTTGCTGATGCTAGTACTATTCGTCATTTCCAATAAATTTAGGCCAAGGCTAGGACAGAAGGCCATGCAAAGCTATAATTAAAGAATCTAAAATTTGTTGCTTTTAAAAGGCAAGGGAAGGACTTGGCTTATGGCTTTGGTTCCTCCTAAACCTCTTCCTTGCTGAAATCTTGCAACAGGAGGGGAAATGAATATTATTTCTAATATTTTGTTGGGAATTTGTGTCATTTTCAGCGCTTGCGGGGCAACAGCTAGACGTAAAACTAAAATGCGACAATCCTCTGCTACTTCTTCCGAGCAGCTACAGAAAAGTTTTCTCTTAAAATCTTATCCTGGAGCGAGGTGAAAAGATGAGACATCTCTTTTTTTTTAGTGCCTTAGTTTGCTTGCTTTTAGGTTGTGTGGATCATGATCAAACTGGAGAAGGAGAGAAGACTAACCTAGATTTGACTCTCGATGATGATCAGCCGATGAAAATCGCTGTGATTGGTGATACGGGGATAGGTTCTGGGTTTTCTCTTGTTCTTGATTTGATCAAGAGACAGAAAGCAACAATGGTCCTTCATGCCGGAGATCTTG
>CALBMD010000188.1 GCA_937896265.1 uncultured Pseudomonadota bacterium | reverse complement strand
TCTTGGCAAGAATAACAAACCACACAAAAATAATAGGCCCGAAGATAGCACCAACTTTCGCTGTCCCTCGAGATTGAGGAAGAAAAAGGAGGATTAAAATCAGAATAGAGATGCCAACGGTATAGTGTTCGAATATAGGCGCCGCAACAGCTAAACCCTCAACAGCACTAAGCACTGAAATGGCAGGGGTAATCATGCCATCACCATAAAGAAGGGCAGATCCAAAAAGACCCATCATAACAACGACTTGCATGGTCTTTGGTTTTTGGGCAAGCGGTTTTTGGGCGAGAGCCATCAAAGCCAGCACGCCCCCTTCACCTTTATTATCAGCTTGCATAACAAAAATAAGATATTTTATTGAAATAACCATCACCAAAGACCAGGTGATAAGTGAAAGGATGCCAAAGATATTTTCTTGTGAAAGAAGAATACCATGCTCACCGGTAAAGCATTCTCTCAGAGCATATAGTGGGCTTGTGCCAATGTCACCAAAGACAATGCCAAGAGCTCCAACAGTAAGCCCTGCAGTGTAACGCCAGGATTTTTTGTGTGTAGTGTTGCTAATCACGTTTACCTGAAGTTTATGGAAATTAATAGTCTCAGGTTATTGTAGAGGGATATAACCAATTTTTCTATAAACTTCTTCAATAGAAGCCAGAACTTTTTGGCGACGAGCTATAAGCTTAGCTAGAGCTTCTGGTTTTAAAATAGATTTTAATTCTTCTTCGATTTTTGCAGGATCAAGATTTTTTAGTCTTTGATATTCAGCCTCGCTGGGGACCTGGTCTAAAGGAAATTGGCGCTGTACTTCGCTTGCTGTCCGTTTATCGACACCATAGGATTTAATTTTACTAAGCATGCTTGTATTGCGAAGGGACCAGCTATTATCAATAGCAATAAATTTGTTGAGGCTTGGCATATACATATAGTTGTGAGTGCTGCGATCGATATTTTTAATAAAATAATCTAAAAGCAGAAGCTTAGCCGGTTTTACCCTCTCTTGGGCAGTTAAATTTTCTGCTGAAATTGCACCTTTTACAAAGTATTGGAGAGATCCAAATTGTGCGCCAACTTGTCTTAAGATGGTCATAGGAACGAGATCAAGTTCAAGCAGCTGATCTACAATATATGCGGAAGCTTCAGACCTTATATTTGTTGATAGATACCCTGATAGAAATAAACCATTTTTTTTGAATGTTACTTTTGCTTTAAATACACCACTTATGCCATTGGCAAAGATTACTTTCTGTGTTGGGGTAGAGCCGCCACCAAGAGGTTCAATGCGGACAATCTCTCCTGTTTGCATATAATTATACAGGGCATTTTTAATCTCTAGAGCAGATGATTTTTCATCTAGTGCGTTAAGCAGCCAAATAGCCTCTTGATAGCGGCTATTTGCCAAAAAATCGCCAACAAGGCTGCTTTTTGCAGCGAACTGTTCGCTCATTTTTCTAGAGACATCATCTAGAGAGGCTAGTGAAATTTTAGAGAAAATAAGAGATAGAAATAACAGGGTAGTTGTTATTATGGGCATGCCAAACCTCAGTAAAATTTCTATGAATAAAAAATGTAAAACCGATTATTTATTTTAGCTACTCTCAACTCTGAAGGGAATGCATATCCTTTGAGAATAGAGCGAAAATAACAATAGCTATTTTCGTCGCTGGATTTTTTTGCTGCGGTACCATTCTTTTTTGGCTTGCTCCATACGCTGATCGGCTGTTGCTAGAACGGCATTTGAAGGGATCTTTTCGCTGGTAGAAGCTATGCCTACGCTTAAATCAAGGTGTATTTTCTTTAAATTACCCATCTCATCAGTAACTTCGATGCGTTCTGTAGGAAGCATTCTATGGATTCTTTCAATGATAGGTTGGCTTTCTTCCTTTGTCGTGTTGGGAACAAAAATTACGATTTCATCTCCGCCTATGCGAAAACAATAATCAGTGCTGCGACATGATTGGCGAATTAAGTTGCAGGCAGCTTTTATATAATTATCGCCAGCTTCATGACCATAGGTGTCGTTAACATACTTAAGGCGATTAATATCAGCAAAAATTATCGAAAAATGGCCTTTATCACGATAGTATTTTTCCATCTGCTCCATGAAATCAATAAAGTATTTTTTATTATAAAGACCAGTTTCGTCTAGCCTAGCATCTTTTTTTAATTTTTCATGCTCAACATTTATTTCTTGTTCCATAAGATCAAAAGATATTTTTGCCTCAACAGGAAATTGTTTGTTTGAATCTGTTATAGTAAATGAGAAGATTTGTGTTTGTGGATAATAGAGAGTACCAATGATTAGCTTTGGACTAAGCATGGTTACTGGCCCAAATGTTCTTTTGATGGCGGCGATAGTTTCACCGGCAGCAGTGTTTGAAATTTCTTTCATTGTTGAATAAAGCAGCTCTACTGCCGCTGGATCATCTTCCTTTAGATCGCTTAATTTGGTTAGATAGTTGAGCCAATCTTGGGGGTTGATGCAAACAAAAAATTCTCCGGTAATAGATCCAGAAAATGGCACACTAGCAACTAAAGGATGAATCGTTTTAAATTGTTGCGATTTATCGACATTGTAACCATTCGGAAAATCAAGATCAATATTCACAATGCTTTTAAAAGCATCTTTAACCCCATGAATAAATGAATCGATAGATTCTCTAATCCCCTTGTTGGCTATGCGTTGCTTTTTTTCGTCTCTTTTTTCCACTATACTAACCCCAAAGCGTTGTTTACTTCCCTCCTAAGAACATCTAAATTCACTGGTTTTTGCATGATCATAACATTTGAATAGCATTCAAGTTCTTCATTTAATTCATCAGACATAAAGCCAGTAACTACAATGATTGGCATCATAGCTCTATCGCCCATCTGTTCTTCAATGCGTCGAATAAGACTATTTCCTGTTAAACCAGGCATCTTAAGATCGGTTATGAGAAGATCAAATCTTTTGGAAGAAAGAGCTAAAATAGCATCTAACCCATTATTTTTTGTAACTATTTCAAATTTATCATCTTTTAGATACTCGCAGTATAGCTTTAAGAGATCTGGTTCATCCTCGGAGATAAGAATACTAAATTTTTCTTTTTGTACCGGATATTCATGGACAGAACTATAGAGTTCGTTAGGAATAGAGATTGTTATTTCTGTGCCAAAATTTTTATCAGAAGTGATTTCTATTTTTCCTTTGAGTCTGTCAACTTCAGCCTTTAGCGCAGACATTCCAACACCTCTGCCAGCGCTTTCGTCTACTTTGTCACGAGTTGAAAAGCCATCTAAAAAGACGAAGTTAAAAATTTCTTCTTTCTTCATAGTTCTAAGATGATCTGCTTTTACTAGCCCTCTTTGGATGGCTAGCTCGCCTATTTTTTCAGCATCCATCCCTTTGCCATCATCTTTAATAAGAATAAATAAGGATGTGTCATTAACTTTTGATAGCTCGACGTTTATATTTCCATAGTGATTTTTACCACGACTAAGCCGTTCATCAGGTGTTTCTATCCCGTGAATACAGGCATTGCTGATACCATGGATTAAGGTTTTATAAAGGCTAATAAATCGTTTGTGATCAATATGAGGTCCTTTAGAGCCAAAAGAGAAGCGAATCTTTTTGTTGTATTCTCTTCCTAAGCGAGTGACAGTATTTTGATACAAGGCCATGAGATTATAGAAAGGGTCGCGTTCTAAGGAATTTAAAAAAGTTTGAATTTCTTCAGCAAGGTTTGTATCAACGCGATCTTTCATCTTCTTTAAAAGAGTAAGAATTTTACGATCAACAAAGATACGTTCATCACTTTCTTTATCATAGTCAACCTTAAGGATATCAAAATTATTGCCTAAAAAATCCTTGAGCAGCGTTTCGATCTTGGTGGCAGACTCTAAATATTGAGCTAGATAGGCATCTGTAGTAGCTACTTGTGTCTCAATCTCATGAATTGTCTTAGAGAGAGGCTCCAAACCAAAGGCGGCAGAATTTCCCTTGAGCGTATGAAGAATTCGTTTGCCAAGGACGGGGTCTTTAGTTTGTTTTAGCGAAATAATTTCATTTTTAAAATCAGCTACAAACTTTAGAAAAGATTCTTTGTTTTTAAGTATGTTGATGATGCAAATGTTGAGACGTTCATTTTCTTCAAAGCGTTTTTTATTCAAGAGATCTTGAGTAATATCTGAAGCAACAATAATTACTTTCAAGGGATCGTTTTTAGCATCAGTTAGGCAAGTATAGCTAAAGTCAAGAATCTTACCATCGATGGTTTGTACTTCTTTAGGTAAAAGAGACAAGGAAACATTTAGAGGCATAAGATTGTCAAACACCTGCTCAAGACTTGCTCTAATATAAAGCTCTTTTTCATCTTTGAGATTTAAAGCTGTGCCAAGATTTGCTCCGCCAATTTCTTTGCCAAAGAGACTTAAACAAAGTGAAGAAGCTTTTTCTAAAATACGAAGATCTTTATTTATTACAAAAAACCCTTTGCTTAGGTTGTCAATAATTTCTTTTGTTTGGCGATTGGCTTCAGCTTCAAGCTGAGCTTGTGCTTTTTCTTGTTCCGCGAGGATTCTTTTTTTGTTAGCAAGACGCTGTGCTTTCATAGATTCAATTAGCTGAGCGTTTTGTATTTCAGCTAGCCTGGCAGACTCGCTTAAACGCAATAAGCTAGTAATCTTTCGTTCTAGAATTTCAGAAGAGATGTCTGAAGCAACAAAATCAGTTGCTCCTGCTTGATAAAGCGCCATCAAAAAACTAGGCTCTAGATTATCATTGATAGCAAGAATTGGTGTAAGGGGACGCTTCACCCGAATTTTTCGAATAGATTGAATATCTGTAAATCCTTCAATAACCCTAGTTTCAGCGATAAAGAAAGGGCAATCAGCGAAGGTCTCATCTTGCTGAAAATTAGCTTGCGATTGAGCCTTAAAACTAAGTGATTTGTTGCGTGAGCAAACCTCAGCTATCGTCTCTAAAATTTGCGAGCTAGTAGCTATAATTTGAATAAGAAGCTTTGGGCCAATTTCCTCGTCATCTAGATCAAAATCGTTCATTTTAACCTCAGTTTACGCCCCCCTATTTCTATCGGCAAAATGCTGCAATGCTAGAGTGCAAACTTGTGGCCTATTTCAAAATATGCTAAAAACCTACCACTCATGTCTTAACAAAGGAATAAAAGTGACCTTTTCAGCTTTTAAAGTTGCTATGTTGAGCGTATTGTTGAGCGCTCTTTTTTCTTGTAATATTTTGAATAAAAAGCAAAATCCTATAAAGATAGCAATTCTTTCAACTGTGGATTGTTTTCCTCTTTATAAAGCTTGGCAATTAGGGCGTTTTAAGAAAGCTGGATTGGAAATTGAGTTTACCTTATTGAAAAGCGCTCAAGAAAGAGATACCTTACTGGCCTCAAAAGCAGTTGATGGGGCAAGCGGTGACCTTGTTGGAGCCTCCTTGATGCGTGCTCGTGGACTGGATGTAAAGGTCTTGGCCCTTACTTTGGGTAGCGATAAGGATCGCAAAGGGGTTTCCTTGCTCCTTGCTCCGGGAGTAAAAAATGATTCTATGTTACAAGGAAATTCTATAGCCATTTCTAAAAATTCAGTCATTGAGTATCTAGCTGATCGCTTGCTTGCTAAAGCTCAAATTCCTTTAGATTGGCTAGAAAAAGTCCATATAGCTAATTTCGGTTTAAGGTTAAGTCTTTTGACATCAGGTAAGGTAAAAGTAACAGTGCTACCTGATCCTTTAGCTCAGGTAGCTGTATCTAAAGGTGCTTCGGTATTAATTGAAGATAAAAGATCCCAATACTCTCACGCTATTTTGCTATTTCAAGAACCCTATATTAAAGATAATGTTGCGACTGTGAAAAATCTTTTAGAGATTCTTTCTCAGGTAACACATGAGATCAATGCTGATCTTGAGGCTGTAAAGAAGGAAATTATCGATTTTTGCAAAATGCCAGAGGAGCTAGCCCAAAACTACCAAGTAAGTAAATTTTCTGAAAGGTCTTTACCAGCTAAAAGTTTAGTGGCAGATGTTCAAGATTGGCTGATTCAAAATAAGCGTGTCGAGCAAAAAATTAGTTACTTAGATCTTTGTAGCGAAAGAAGATCGGAA
>CALBMD010000187.1 GCA_937896265.1 uncultured Pseudomonadota bacterium | reverse complement strand
GGGGAGCGCGCAGCTCCCCAGAACACCGTCTTATGCCAGGCTGCTTTTACAAACTCTCAAAAAGCTCCTTGCACCATAATAGCCAACCAACAGCCCTAGCTAGGACGAATCTTCTCTAACGTCGCTTGACTGACTTGCTCATAGCGTTCAAAAGTCATCGTATAAGTAGCTCTTCCTTGCGAAATAGATCTTAGATCTGTCGAATAGCCAAACATAGCAGAAAGCGCACATTGACTCGAAATAAGCTGTAGATTCGCCTTCTGATCGATCCCCAATATCTTAGCCTTACGGCTATTTAGATCCGTAATAACATTAGAGAGATACTCTTCGGGCACCAAAACTTCTACTTTCATCAAGGGCTCAAGTAACTTTGGCTTGGCTTCTTGCAAACAGCGACGCGTAATATTCGCAGCTGCCAGCTCAAAAGAAACCTCATCAGAGGCATCAGGACGAAAATCAGCTGATTCCAACTTGGCCTTAACACCAACAACAGGAAAACCTGCAATACTACCTGCCCCTAAACCCTGACTTATCCCTTTACGCACAGCATCAACAAAGAGCTTAGGAAAGTTCTTTGGTGCGGCACTTTCAAAAAGGATCTGCTCTTGGTTATCAGAAGGCTCAAGCGTAACAGCTATTTTTGCATACTGCTGCTTGCCAGCAATCTCTCTCTCAAAAAGCTCTTCACTATAATAGCTAACACCAATACTTTCCCGGTAGGCAACTTGCGGGGAGCCGACATTAACAGCCACATTAAACTCTCGCCGCAAGCGGTCTACAATAATCTCAAGATGAAGCTCTCCCATACCACCAATCAAGTTTTGGCCAGTATCTTTATCCTCTCGCGACCTAAAAGAAGGGTCTTCCGCAACTAGCCTCTCAACCGCTTTCTCTAGCTTCTCGCCATCTGCCGTGCTCTTAGGTTCGATAGCAATGTAGATAACAGGCTCTGCGAAAACAAGGGACTCATAGCTAATAGGATGGCTCTGATCACAGATTGTATCACCAGTAATAAGACCCTTTGGCCCAACAATAGCAATGATATCACCAGCAGAGGCTTGCCCAATCTCTTCCCTGCGGTTTGCCTCCATATGGAAAATCTTGCTCACCCTCTCTCGCTTTTTCTGACGAGGGTTATAAACTGTACCGCCAACTTTGAGCGTACCAGAGTAGACACGCACGTAATAAAGCTGGCCAACAAAAGGATCGCTAGCAATCTTAAATATCAGAGCCGAAAAGTAAGCTTCGGTAGTTCTTTCCCTAATAACAGGCTTCTCATCGCGATCAGCGCTAACCCCAGCTACTGCCGGCAAATCAAGCGGGCTTGGCAAATAATGCAACACGGCATCTAAAAGCAACTCAATGCCTTTATTTTTAAAGGCCGAACCGCAGACCACAGGGACCAATTTAAAACCAAGACAAGCTCTACGGATGGCTGCTCGGATCTCCTCAATCGACAAACTTTTGCCGTCGAGATATTTTTCCATAAGCTCATCATCGTATTCACTCAATGTCTCAAGCATAGCTTCACGAGCAAGCTCAGCATCTTCTTTTAAGTTAGCGGGAATTTCTGACTTCTCATACGGTTTAAGCTCCTTGCTGGGGCTTAAATCCCAAACATAAGCCTGCATCTCGACAAGATCAACAACACCGACAAAACCTTCTTCTTTGCCAATAGGCACTTGGATAGGCAGAGGAATACTACCCAACTTTTCTTTAATCGACTGCACAGACATATCATAGTTTGCACCCACGCGATCAAGCTTATTTACAAAGCCAATCCTAGGAACGCGATACTTATCTGCTTGTCGCCAGACTGTTTCTGTTTGTGGCTCAACACCATGCACACCATCAAAAACAGCAACAGCACCATCTAATACCCGCAGCGATCTCTCAACTTCAATAGTAAAGTCGACGTGCCCTGGGGTATCAATAATATTGATAATATAATCTTTCCAGTAGCAGGTAGTAGCTGCGGAGGTAATCGTAATCCCTCTCTCCTGCTCCTGCACCATCCAGTCCATCGTAGTGTTCCCATCATGGACTTCACCAATCTTATGGATCTTACCAGTATAGAAAAGAATACGTTCCGTCGTTGTTGTCTTACCAGCATCAATATGTGCCATGATGCCGATATTGCGCAAGGTCGATAGCCTATCTGCCGCCATGTTCGTCCTCAGAATTTTTTTATAAAAAAACCCATCTCAGCTGCCACAGCAACCAAGATGGGTTATACTTGTCGTTTTGGAGACGACTACCAGCGATAATGAGCAAACGCTTTGTTTGCATCAGCCATCTTATGAACGTCTTCTCTCTTCTTAACAGTAGAGCCTTTTTTCTGGGCGGCATCCATTAACTCAGCAGCCAAACGCTCCATCATGCTACGGCCTGGACGCTTGCGAGAAAACTCAATTAACCAGCGGTATGCTAATGCCTGACGACGCTCTGGTCTAACTTCAACAGGAACTTGATAGTTTGAACCACCAACACGACGAGACTTCACTTCAAGTAGCGGCTTTGAGTTCTCAACAGCCATCTTGAATACATCCAAGACGCTTGCTACGCCGAAATTCTTCAGGCCTTTTTTCTCGATAAGATCCATTGCGCCATAGAATTGCTTCTCGGCAGCTGATCTTTTACCATCTTTCATCATACAGCTGACGAACTTCGACACCATTTCTTCATGGTGAATAGGATCAGGCAGTACTATTCTCTTAACTGATGCACGACGACGTGACATTCAAACACTCCTAGAATTAGGCTTTAGCCTTTTTTGTACCGTATTTGCTTCGACCTTGCTTGCGGTTATTGACACCGTGAGTATCTAATGTACCGCGAACAATATGGTAGCGAACCCCTGGCAAGTCTTTCACTTTACCGCCACGGACCAACACCACGCTGTGTTCCTGGAGGTTGTGACCTTCACCACCAATATAAGAAGTAACTTCAATTCCGTTTGTAAGCCGAACCCTAGCTACTTTTCGCAACGCTGAGTTTGGTTTTTTAGGTGTCGTTGTATAAACCCTAACACAAACACCACGTCTCTGCGGACATTCTTGCAAAGCTGGACCCTTGGCCTTGCTCTTGCGTTGTACCCTGCCGTTTTTTATAATCTGATTAATCGTGGGCATAAAATCTCATTACCTTATTATTTATCTAATAAACAATTATCTTGTTAGATCTAATTATAGACCTGCTTTTTTACCAAAAGCAGATCAGTATGTCAACGACCAAGCCGAATTTAGAGAACTACCGCCTGACTTGACCTTTGGTTCAAAGGCACAAATCCTTCAGGTGCTTGTTGGTAGGACTCCATATCAGAGTCACCTTCTAGCATTTCCTGGGCAGTTAGATTCTTATAATAAGGCGCTCCAGTACCAGCAGGAATCAAACGACCCATAGTGACGTTCTCTTTCAAGCCACGAAGAGGGTCGATCTTACTATTAATAGCCGCCTGAGTTAGCACCTTTGTCGTCTCTTGGAACGAAGCTGCTGAAATAAAGCTTTCTGTCGACAGCGACGCTTTGGTAATACCAAGCAACATTAGCTCAAATGTCGCGACGTTAGCTCCTTCAGCTGCTAGTTTGGAGTTGACTTCTGCGACTTCAAATCGATCTACGCTCTCAAACGGCATAAATCTTGAATCGCCTGGATCAACAACCGTCACTTTACGTAACATCTGACGCACAATCACTTCAATATGCTTGTCGTTGATCTTTACACCCTGTAGTCGGTAAACACTCTGAACTTCGTTTACCAGGTACTCAGCTAAAGCAACAGGACCCAAAACCGCCAAAATTTCATGCGGGTTTGGCTGACCGTCAACGATGTTCTCACCTTTACGGATATAGTCACCTTCATTGACAAGAATATGCTTGCCTTTGAGGATGAGGTATTCGCTTTGGCCAGCATTAGCGTCAGTGATCAAGACCTTACGCTTACCTTTAGTATCTTCACCAAAGGATACTGTACCTTCTCGGTCAGCCATGACAGCGATATCTTTTGGCAAACGAGCTTCAAACAACTCAGCCACTCGAGGTAGACCCCCGGTGATATCTTTGGTTCTGCTCGCTTCACGAGGAATCTTAGCAAGAATATCGCCAGGAGCTACAACTGCTTCCTCGTTGACGTTAATAATACAACCAACAGGCAGCGTATAAGAGTTACGTCCTTCAGCAGCATTAATTAATTCGCCATTGTTACCGAGTATTTCAAGCGTTGGCTTTAGCTTCTCGCCTTTGGCTTGCGTTACAACCTTACGAGTAAGGAAGGTGATATCATCAACTTTTTGCTCTAGAGATTTATTCTCACGCAAGTCAACATAACGGATCTTACCGTGCACTTCACAAATAATAGGCACAGCAAAATGATCCCATTCACCTAATCTGTCCCCAGCACTAACAGCAGCCCCATCTTCAATTAAGAGGATACAGCCATAGCCTACTGGCATAGTATCGCGCAGACGACCACTAACGTCATAAATCTCAATTTCACCGTTACGTGACAAGACAACATCAAGTTTATCGCGGTTTTTAACCTTACGAATATTAACAAACTTGACGGTACCAGAGAAACGACTCTCCAGAATGCTTGCTTCTACTTTATGGGTAGCTGTACCACCAAAGTGGAAGGTACGCATGGTAAGCTGAGTACCAGGCTCACCAATCGACTGTGCCGCAATAACCCCTACAGCCTCGCCCACATCAACAAGATTACCCGAAGATAAATCACGTCCATAGCACTTGGCGCAAAGACCACGTTTGGTTCGGCAAGTCAGAAGTGAACGAATCTCTAGCTCTTCAAGGTTATGAGCATCGATAATTTCGCAATCTTTCTCATCTAGCGTCTGGCCAGCAGCAAGAAGGCTCTTACCAGTCTTTGGATCGATCAGATCGTCGACCAAGGTACGACCAAGAACCCTCTCAACTAGCGATACGCGAATCTCACCACCTTCACGAACAGCAGTGATACGAATGCCTTCTTTAGCCCCGCAATCATCTTCTGCAATGATCGCATCTTGGGCAACGTCAACCAACCTACGAGTCAAATAACCCGAACTAGCTGTTTTTAAGGCTGTATCAGCTAGACCCTTACGAGCACCGTGAGTTGAGGTAAAGTACTGAAGAACAGTCAAACCTTCACGGAAGTTTGCCGTAATAGGCGTCTCGATAATCTCGCCAGATGGCTTAGACATCAAGCCCCTCATACCAGCAAGCTGACGGATCTGCTGTGCTGAACCCCTAGCACCGGAGTCAGCCATCATAAAGATACTGTTCGTGCTGGATACGCGATGCTTTTGACCTGCCTTATCAACAACGTCCATCTCAGCAATTTCATTAAACATCGATTTGGCGATTTGCTCTGTTACATTAGCCCAAATATCGACTACTTTGTTGTAACGCTCACCTTCGGTTAATAAACCTTCTGAATACTGTTCTTTAATGCGATTAACTTCACCTTCTGCCTCTTCAAGCAAGCGCTTCTTAGAGTCAGGAATAATCATATCGCTAATAGCAATCGACAAACCTGCTTTTGTCGAATAACTAAAACCAAGAGTTCTCAAACCATCTGCCATCAATACAGTTCGCTTTGGCCCACAGGTCCTAAAGCATTTTTCAACGAGGGCGCCTAATTCTTTTTTGCCCATAACTTTGTTGAAAAACTCGTAGGGAATCTCCTCTGGAATCACTTCAGATAAAAGAGAGCGACCTACTGTTGTCTTTATTTGTTGGCCGCGCATACGTACTGTTACCGGTGCCTGTAGAGCAACCTCTTGATGGTCATAAGCAGCACGAACTTCTTCAATATCGCTAAAGGTGTGACCAGCACCTTTGGCTGTCAAATCCTCACGAGTTAAATAATAGATACCAAGAACAATATCCTGCGAAGGTACGATAACTGGCGTACCTGAAGCAGGGCTCAAGATATTATTTGTTGACATCATGAGCACACGAGCTTCCATTTGGGCTTCAACCGATAAAGGCACGTGAACAGCCATCTGGTCACCGTCAAAGTCAGCGTTGAAAGCAAAGCAAACTAGGGGGTGAAGACGAATAGCTTTGCCTTCAATAAGAACCGGTTCAAACGCTTGGATACCCAAACGGTGCAATGTTGGTGCACGGTTGAGAAGAATAGGATGTTCTTTGGTTACTTCTTCAAGAATATCCCAAACTTCAGCGCGCTCTTTTTCAACTAGCTTTTTAGCACTCTTAATAGTTGAGACAATGCCTTGCTCTTCTAACTTACAATAAAGGAACGGCTTAAAGAGCTCGATTGCCATCTTCTTTGGCAGACCGCATTGATGCAATTTCAAGTCAGGACCAACAACGATAACGGAGCGGCCTGAGTAGTCGACCCTTTTACCCAAAAGGTTTTGACGGAAACGACCTTGCTTGCCTTTGAGGAAGTCGGCTAAAGAACGCAGAGGTCTCTTATTTGGTCCGGTAAATACCTTGCCACGACGACCGTTATCAAAAAGTGCATCCACAGCTTCTTGTAGCATGCGCTTTTCGTTACGAACGATAATATCAGGGGCGTTAAGTTCAATAAGGCGCAACAGTCGGTTATTACGGTTAATAACGCGACGATAAAGATCGTTCAAGTCAGATGTAGCAAAACGACCGCCATCAAGAGGCACTAAAGGACGTAAATCAGGTGGCTGCACAGGAATAACGCTCAGCATCATCCATTCTGGTTTTGCTGAGAATGTGCCATCTTCTTCACGGTTTTTAAAGGCTTCAACAATCTTTAGCCTTTTTTGTACTTTCTTGCGTAGCGCTTCAGAATTAGCTTCACGCAGCTCTTTACGCAAATCATCGACTAAATCATCGATGCGCAGCGATTGTAATAGCTCTAAAATAGCTTCTGCGCCGACGCCTACTTTGAAGGCGCCATTGCCAAACTTGCTAACACATTCTTCATGCTCGTCTTCGCTTAGTACTTTACCACGGTAAAGACCGGTAGATTCATCGCCACTATCAAGTACGACATAGGACTCGCTATAAAGCACTCTCTCAATATCTTTAAGACTGATATCAAGCACAGCACCAATACGTGAAGGCAAAGACTTCAAAAACCAAATATGAGCGACAGGGCAGGCCAAGTTAATATGGCCCATGCGCTCTCTTCGCACCTTAGAGTGGATTACTTCCACACCGCATTTATCACAAACAATGCCACGGTGCTTCATTCGCTTATATTTACCGCAAATACATTCGAAGTCACGAACCGGTCCAAAAATCTTCGCACAAAAAAGACCATCACGTTCCGGCTTGAATGTACGATAGTTGATGGTTTCTGGCTTCTTAACTTCGCCATAAGACCAGCTGCGAATCCGCTCCGGCGAAGCCAAAGAAATACGAATGGCCTTAAAATTCAAACTATCCGTTGGTTTTTCGAAAAAATTCAATAGGTCTTTCAAACCGTACTCCTCAAAGGATTTAAATATTTAAGACTATTGCAGCCCATCTAATGCCATCGTCTGACCATCAGCCTTAATAAGGTTGATATCTAACGCGAGACTTTGTAGTTCTTTAATCAAGACGTTAAAGCTCTCGGGCAATCCTGGCATCACCATATTTGTTCCCTTCACTATCGACTCGTACATACGTGTTCGACCTAGAACATCGTCTGACTTGACCGTTAGCATTTCTTGAAGAGTATAGGCTGCACCGTAGGCCTCCATAGCCCAAACTTCCATCTCTCCTAACCTTTGACCCCCAAACTGGGCTTTACCACCAAGAGGTTGCTGAGTCACAAGAGAGTATGGCCCAATGGACCGGGCATGAATTTTTTCATCAACTAAGTGATGGAGTTTTAAGACGTACATGACGCCTACTGTCACTCTGTTATGGAACATTTCCCCAGTAAGACCATCAAAAAGCGCCATCTTACCGTCGCCTTCAACGCCAGCTAAGGTCAAAGCATCACGGATTTCTTCTTCGTTAGCACCGTCAAACACAGGGTTTGCCACATGGACACCCTCGCGATACTTACGAACAAAATCCTTCAACTCATCGTCAGAACAGGTGTCAAGAAATGCTTTCACATCATCACGAACGTTATCAACGTCCCAGATCTTTAGGCAGAGTTCTTCAAGTTCTTTGCGATTGAAATTGCTTTCAATCATCGCGTTGATCTTAGCACCCAAGTTTTTAGATGCCCAACCTAAGTGAGTTTCCAAAATCTGACCAACGTTCATCCTTGATGGTACACCAAGCGGATTTAATACGACGTCAACAGGAATACCATCAGCGGTAAACGGCATGTCTTGCTCTGGCATAATGCGAGAGACAACACCTTTATTACCATGGCGACCGGCCATTTTGTCACCTACGCGCAACTTACGTTTGATGGCGATATAGATCTTAACCATCTTAATAACGCCAGGAGGTAACTCATCGCCTTTTTTAATTCTCTTAAGCTGCTCTTCAGTCATGTATTTAATCTGAGTGATTTTTTCACGCAGATTTTGCAGCACTTTTGATAAGAGAATATTCTTATCAGCATCTTTTACAGTCAAACGATACCAATCTAAGTAGTCTACTTTAAGAAGTGACTCTTGATCAATTTTCTCGCCAGCTTCAATAACAGTCTTACCGTCTTTGTTAACAACAGCAGCAGCTACTTTTGTACCTTCACTGATTTTAATAATCTTGCGAAGTGCTGACTTCTTAATAATTGAAATACGATCGGTTTCGTCTTTGCGTAGTTTTGCCGCCTCTTCATCTTTAATCAGCTGGCTGCGAATATCTTTATCTGCACCTTCACGCGCAAATACTTTACACCCAATAACAGTTCCAGCAACACCAGGTGGTACACGCAATGAAGTATCGCGAACGTCACCAGCTTTCTCGCCAAAAATAGCCCTTAGAAGCTTCTCTTCAGGAGTTAACTGAGTCTCACCTTTTGGCGTAATTTTACCAACTAAGATATCTCCTGGCTCTACTTCCGCGCCAATACGAATAATCCCAGCGTCATCGATATTAGCCAACGCCTCATCACCAATATTAGGGATATCAGCGGTGATCTCTTCTTGACCTAACTTGGTATCTCTAGAAATACATTCAAACTCTTGAATATGAACAGAAGTGAAAAGATCTTCTTTCACTACACGTTCAGAAATCAAGATTGAATCTTCGAAGTTATAGCCATTCCAAGGCATAAAGGCGACAGTAACGTTTTGACCCAAAGCCAATTCGCCTAACTCGGTAGCAAAACCATCAGCAATAACATCACCAACATGTACTCGCTCACCTACCTTAACGATTGGTTTTTGGTTAATGCAAGTATCAAGGTTAGAACGTCTATATTTCTTCAGGTTGTAAATATCAACGTCAGCACCGACCTCTGTTAAGGTTTCATGACCTTCATCTGAGACCTTGACAACGATTCTTTCGGAATCAACGCTTACTACTTCACCCTCTCTTTTCGTCACAACTGAAGCACCGGAATCGCGAGCAACAATGCGCTCCATGCCAGTACCAACAAGAGGTGCTCTACTTTGCAGAAGAGGCACAGCTTGACGCATCATGTTTGAACCCATGAGCGCACGGTTAGCATCATCATTCTGCAAGAATGGGATCAAATTGGCAGCAACAGACACAAGCTGAGTTGTTGCTACGTCCATAAGATCAGCTTCTTCACCACGAACGATTTCACTTTCGCCGCGGCGACGAGCTCCAACGTAGTCTTCTTTCTTAAAGAGACCTTCACGTATAGCTTGCGCAATCACATGGTCTTGATGCTCTTCAGAAGCGGTATAGTAACGAACACCCTTCTCATCAATAGACTGATATGGCGTTTCAATAAAACCAAACTCATTGACGCGAGCAAAAGAAGCTAAAGAAGAAATAAGACCAATGTTTGGACCTTCAGGTGTTTCTACCGGACAGATTCGACCGTAGTGAGTCGGATGCACGTCACGGACTTCAAAACCCGCACGCTCACGGCTTAAACCGCCTGGCCCTAAAGCGGATAAGCGACGCTTATGGGTCACTTCCGACAATGGGTTTGTTTGATCCATAAACTGACTTAGCTGAGATGAGCCAAAAAACTCTTTAACTACCGCAGAAGCCGGTTTGTTATTAATAAAATCATGAGGAAGCAAAGTTTCTGCATCCTGCAACTGCAAGCGCTCACGAATAGCGCGCTCGATACGAAGAAGACCAATACGGTATTGGTTTTCTAAGAGTTCACCAACAGCACGAACACGACGATTACCCAAATGATCAATATCGTCAATCTCACCTTGACCTGTCTTAAGCTTAAGCAAATAAGCTACTGTCTTAAGAATATCATCATTGGTTAATGTACGTTGCTCAATCGGCTCGTTCAATTCAAGACGTTCATTGAGTTTTAAACGACCTACAGCGCTCAAATCATAACGATCTGGATTAAAGAATAGATTATTAAACAGCGTCTCTGCAGGCTCCAAAGAAGGAGGATCGCCCGGACGAAGTCTTTTGTATATTTCGAGAATTGCCTCTTCACGAGTGCTTACTTTGTCACCAAGAAGCGTCTGTCTAAAGGAGAAATCAACGTTGGTGTTATCGATGAAAAGAGTTTCGAAACGATTGATCTTAGCTTCTTTAAGCTTTTCAACCATAGCTTCATCAATTTCAGTGTTGATGCTAAACATCAACTCACCATCTTTATCATAGACGTTGCTAGCAAACACCTTGCCAGCTAAATCTTCTTTAGCAAGAGGCTGATCTGTCAAGCCTGCTGTCTCCATCTGACGGATAGCGCCAACGGAGATACGACGGTTCTTCTTTACAAAAACACGGCCTGTTTTATCGTCAACAATGTCTGCTGTTGCCCGTTGCCCACGTAATTGCTCAAAATTAAGAGCAATGCGATACTTGCCATCGGCATAATTGATCTCTTCTTTTTGATAGAATCGCTCTAGCAATTGCTCGGCGGTATAGCCCAAAGCCTTGAGCAATACTGTAACGTGCATTTTGCGACGACGGTCAATACGAACAAAAAGAATGTCTTTACCATCAAACTCAAAATCTAACCAACTACCGCGATAAGGAATAATTCTAGCGGTATAGAGTAGCTTACCAGAGCTACTATTTTTGCCTTTATCGTGGTCAAAAAAGACCCCAGATGATCGGTGGAGCTGCGATACAACTACGCGCTCCGTACCGTTAATAATAAAAGTACCACTTGAAGTCATCAGTGGGATTTCACCGAAATAAACTTCTTGCTCTTTGACGTCTCGGATTGTTTTAGTATTTGCTTCTTTATCGACGTCCCAGACTACTAGTCGAATGACTACCTTAAGCGGAGCAGCATAGCTCATGCCACGTAAACGGCATTCACCTACATTATATTTAGGCTGTTCGAAGGAGTAGCTAACAAACTCCACCGATGCCGTTTCAGAAAAATCGGAGATAGGAAACACGGAGTTAAAGACTGCTTGCAGTCCTACGGCCTTCCTCTTATCCGCCTCGACGTCATGTTGTAAAAATTGACCGTAGCTATTCTTTTGAACTTCAATTAGATAAGGATAATCTATGCACGGTGCTACTTTTTGGTAGTTTTTACGCGGTCTTACAAAAGAGGCGCCAAGAGACGTCATATTCACTCCGATTAAAATCCGGTCAATTTAAAGTCCCAGCGCTTTTGCGCTGGGACATCTAAAACCAAAAACGGCCCGGCGCGAACACCAGGCTTTTTCAAGACTTGAGCTTAAGCATAATATGCTATTTTATCTCAACTTTAGCACCAGCTTTTTCCAAAAGATCCTTCATTTTAGCGGCTTCTTCTTTGCTAACGCCTTCTTTAAGATCTTTTGGTGCAGCTTCTACTAGATCCTTAGCTTCTTTCAAGCCAAGGCCGGTAATAGCACGTACTTCTTTAATGACGTTGATCTTTTTGTCGCCAACATCTTTCAAGACTACGGTGAACTCAGTTTTTTCTTCTTCAGCAGCAGCGGCAGCACCACCAGCAACAGCCATCATAGCAACTGGAGCAGAAGCGCTAACGCCAAACTTTTCTTCAAGCTCCTTTACCAAATCAGCTGCTTCAAGCAGAGTTAGATTTTCCAAAAATTTTACAACTTCTTCTTTAGTTACACTAGACATAACTTCCTCCGATGGACCTCTCTGCGCACCGCAAGAGAGATTGTTAAACGATATATAATCCTACGACTTTTGATCCTTGATCGCGCCAATAACGCGTACCAGTTTTGACCCAACGCCGTTAAGAACAGTAACCAAGCCACGGTGTGGTGATATAAGCGTGCCGATAATCTTGGCCAAAAGAACGTCTTTGCTCGGCAATTCAGACAGGCTCTTTAAGTCATTGTATGACAACAGGCGACCATCCATTACACCGCCGCGCACTTTAAATACCTCGTGCTTTTTTTCAAACTCAAGAAGAGCTTTCGCTCCCGCAGCAACATCGCCGTACATATATGCGAGACCAATCGGTCCTGTTAACTCAGCCGCTAATTTTTCTGATTCGTGAGTTTCAAGAGCGATTTTCGCGACTCGATTTTTTACTACTTTAAAGGATGCTCCAGCTTTACGCAGACCAACACGCAGTTCAGCCAGCTCAACTGCGCTAATCCCACGATATTCAGCAACGATAGAGGCATGCGCTTTATCAAACAAGCCAAGATATTCTTCTTTCAGAACCTTTTTTACAGCTTTACTTTTTGCCATGGCCTTTATCCTTATCTATAAACCGAAACGTCTACGGGAACGCCTGGGCCCATAGTCGCAGACACAGACAACTTTTTCAGATAGGTACCTTTAGAAGTGCTAGGCTTCATTTTAATGAGCGAATCGACAACAGCCTCAAGGTTTTCCTTAATAGCTTTATTGTCCATATCTGTTTTCGCAACAGTAGTATGAATGATACCTGATTTATCAACCTTAAATTCAGCACGTCCAGCTTTAAGCTCATTAATAGCTTTTAGCACGTCAAAAGTAACTGTACCTATTTTTGGATTTGGCATTAAGCCCCTAGGACCAAGCACTCTACCTAGCTTACCGACAGTCGCCATCATATCTGGAGTTGCCACAACCTGATCAAAGTCTAACCAGCCACCGCTGATTTTTTCAGCTAGATCATCGCTACCCACAAACTCAACGCCTGCTTCGCTAGCTTCAACAGCTTTTTGGCCTTTTGCAAATACGACGATTCGCACAGTCTTACCAAGACCATTTGGCAACGGTGTTGCACCACGCACGTTCTGATCGGCATGTCTTGGGTCAACCCCTAGATTAACCGCAATGTCGACGCTACCAGCAAATTTAGAAATGCTTGTAGCTTTGACCAGCTCAATGGCTTTATCCACTGAATAAAGCTGGGTTCGGTCGACAAGTTTAGCTGCCGCCTTGTACTTCTTCCCTCTTTTTGCCATGCTGTTTCCTTTAGTAGTTCAAACGAGAGACTCTTTAAAGAATCTCTCTCCTACTGGTAAAAAATTAAGCTTTAACCTCAATACCCATGCTACGAGCTGAACCTTCGATAATCTTCTCAGCTTGAGCTAGTTCATAGGCGTTAAGATCTTCCATTTTTGTTTTTGCAATTTCACTAATCTGCGCTTTGGTTACTGAACCAGCAGTTACAGTACCTGGCGTCTTTGAACCAGATGCCAAGCCAGCGGCTTTCTTTATAAGCTGTGACGCTGGAGGTGTTTTTGTGATAAATGTGAATGATTTATCAACATAAACGGTAATAATTGTCGGCAGGATGTCGCCAATCTGCTTTTGCGTTCTGGCATTAAATTCCTTGCAAAAGCCCATGATATTGACGCCTTTTGAACCCAAAGCCGGACCAATTGGCGGCGCTGGGTTTGCTTTACCGGCTGGTATTTGCAATTTTATAAAGGCACTTATCTTCTTGGCCACTTTCTGCTCCTATAATCTATCAATCTATAAAATAGCCATCTTACGATGATTTTTATTGAAATCGTTTTTAGGTGGATTTTAAGTATTCTTTTTGACTTGGCTAAAGCTCAGCTCAACAGGCGTTTCTCTTCCAAAAATACTCACCAGCACCTTGACCTTCATTTTTTCAGGTCTTACTTCATCGACGATACCATCAAAATTCGTGAACGGACCATCAGTAACCTTAACTTCGTCACCTTTTTTGTATTGAGCAACAGTTCTCTCAGACTGAGTCTCTGCCATAGCCATATTTGGGCTAAGCAATCTCAACACTTCTGAATCAGGCATAGGCCGTGGATGGCGTCTATTGCCAACAAAACCTGTCACTTTTGGCGTTGAAGTAACACAACCCATTGTGTCATCATTCAATTCCATCTGCACAATCACATAGCCAGGATAAGTCGTCTTATCAACGTACTTCTTTTTCCCGCTCTTTAGAACTTTCTCTACAACCATCTTAGGCACAAAGATATCGCCAAATTTTTCTTCAAGACGAGCTCTCTCTACTCGCTCTTGCAACGAAGCTCTAACAGTTTCTTCAGAGCCTGTATAAGTATTGACAATATACCAGCGAAAACGTGGGTCATTGACAGCCTTCTGCTGCGTAGGCGTCAATTGAGTCTCATCAAACGCACCAACAGCAGCTTGCTCGCCACTAATATCGACTGTCGTTTGATCTAGCGCCTCATTTTCATCGCTATCAGATGCTTGCATCAGAAAACTCACTCCACCTTAAAATTAGCTTTAGACCGCCTTACGGCAAAATCCACTGCAACGCTTTTGACCAAATCATGTCAAATATCGATAAAATAACAGCAAATATCGCCACCACAACTACTACAACCAGCGTCATCTTCTTGGTATTTGGCAATGTTGGCCAAGTTACCTTGCGGATCTCACTAATTGAAGCTAAGTGATAGCTTCTTCTCTCTTCATCTCGACGCAGCCAAAAAACAGCGGCTGCACCTAGGGTCAGGGCCCCAATGTTGCTAACTACCGGATACCATTGATCGTAACGGTCAGCCCAGGAAAACTGAACTCCGAGAGTCTCGAATGCTTTGAAAGCGACATAACTCGCCATCAACATACACGCGACGTAACAGATATTGAGCCAGGTGGCATCATCTTTACCCATTTTCAACCCCAAACCTGAAGCGAGCCATAAGTTCTAACTTATTTCATAAGCCAAAAGCAAGACGTCTTTTGCTTATTAGCAATAAATTTTCGAAATGCAGGCAAGGAGGGATTCGAACCCCCAGCATACGGATTTGGAATCCGTCGTTCTACCATTGGAACTACTCGCCTATATTTCAAACGATCAAACTACTCAATGATCTGAGATACTACACCAGCACCGACAGTACGTCCACCTTCGCGAATAGCGAAGCGAAGCTCTTTGTCCATAGCAATCGGGTTGATCAACTCAACATCAATATCGATGTTATCACCTGGCATAACCATTTCGACATTCTCTGGCAATGTTACAGCACCTGTAATATCCGTTGTACGGAAGTAAAACTGCGGTCTGTAGCCTTTGAAGAATGGAGTATGGCGACCACCCTCTTCTTTTGTCAAGACATATACTTTTGCCTTGAACTTGGTATGCGGCTTAATGCTACCAGGAGCTGCTAGCACCTGACCACGAAGCACATCTTCGCGCTTAACGCCACGAAGAAGAAGACCAGCGTTATCTCCAGCTTGACCTTGATCAAGTAGTTTGCGGAACATTTCGATACCAGTACAAACTGTTTTTACAGTTGCCTTAATACCGACGATTTCAAGCTCTTCACCAACCTTAATAATCCCTTGCTCAATACGGCCGGTTACCACAGTACCACGACCCGAAATCGAGAATACGTCTTCGATTGGCATCAAGAATGCTTTGTCGATCGCGCGCTCTGGCTCTGGGA
>CALBMD010000186.1 GCA_937896265.1 uncultured Pseudomonadota bacterium | reverse complement strand
ATCTGACCAATTTCTTGCGTTTGACCTTCAATTTTAATCGTCGCTATACCGTCGTAACCTACATGAAAGTTTTGCGCTCCCTGCGGGATCACAATTTCAGGCACCAAAGGATAGCCATCAGAAGTAACAAGACGCCCATTATTATCCTTCAAAAAATGCCCATCTCTTGTATAAAGAATTTGGCCATCATCGCGTTGCACGCGGAAAAATCCGTCACCTTCAATCATAAAATCGAAATCATTGCCAGTAACTTGAATAGAGCCTTCAGTAAACATCTTATCTACAGAAGATAATTTAGCACCGGTACCGATTTGAATTCCTGAAGGAACAACATTGCCTGTTGTAGCACTTTGTCCTGGAGCTCTAAGAGTCTGATAAAGGAGGTCATGAAAATTAGCACGCGATCGTTTGAAAGCTGTCGTATTAGCGTTAGCCAAATTGTTGGCGATAGTATCAATATGAAGCTGTTGGGCTTCCATACCAGTCGCCGCAGTAAGTAATGATCGCATCATATTAAGACTCCTATGCTTGCAGTTCGCCTATTCGGTTATTTGACTTATCCATCATGTTGTCGTAGTTTTTAATTGCTTGCTGGTAAGCTTCATAAGATCGATGAGCAATAATCATTGATGTCAAATTTTTGATAGTATTAACATTTGACGATTCTAAAAAACCCTGCCTAATAGTAGGGCTTGCGCCTTTTGCGCCATTAGTAGGTCCTGTGTAGTGGTAGAGATTTAAACCAACTTTTTCGAGCTGTTCTTTATTATCAAAATCAATAATTTGCAGCTGATCAACAAACTCTCCATCCTGATAAATTTCACCTTTAGTGTTAATTTGAATTTGGCTACCGTTTAGACTCACAATCCCTTTAGCGCCAAGAACTGGCATACCATTTTGATCGCTTAAGACACCGCCTTTGGCTATAGCTAAAGAACCATTGCGACTATAGCGAACACCTTCCTTTGTATTGACTGCCAAAAAACCATCTCCTTCGATCATAAGGTCGAGAGGATTTTTTGTTTCCAAAGGAGATCCTTGATGATAGTCACGATAGACTCCTGAAACACCAACATAGCTCATCTCATTACCGCGAAATGGCAGCCACTTAGAAAGATCAATCTTGAAATTAGCCGGCGGTAAAGGCTCGACATAAGTTCTTTCTGGCTCAGGCTCTATAAGCTTAAATGAAACCGCTTCTTCTTTGAAACCGACGGTATTGGCATTAGCTAAGTTATTGGCAATAATATCAAGAACACGCTCTTGTGCGATTGCTCCGGCAAGGGGCGTATAAATATTCTTCAGCATAAAAACTCCACTATATCCGTCATAGATCAAAGAAAAGCAAAAGATAGGCCAACAAATATTTTCAAGGTAAGATTCTTTTTTCCTAGCTGGAGAAAAGAGAAAGTGAAGCTTTTCAAATCCTTGGCGTTTAAAGCGCACCAAAGACCAAGTTAATTTTTCCGGGCTGAAATTATTTCATTCTGCCAAAAAAGAAACGCGAGGCATATTAAGTGTCAAAATTTGGTTGGTGTTTATTTAATTAGGCTGAAGCGAGAGCAACTTCTATTTCTTGCTTAACTTCATTAACGGGGACATTTTTAGCAACGCTAAGTTCCGTGAGAACTAATTCTTTTGACTTCTCAAGCATCTGCTTTTCGCCGTAAGACAACTCTTTCATTGTCTGCAGCTTGCTTAGGTCTCGATAGACTTCAGCGGCTTCTAAGAGCAAGCCTGATCTAATTTTGTCATTAAATTCTTTTTGGCGACGATTCCAGGCTTTGTGAGAGATTTTAACTTGTTTACACAAGATCCCATAAATTTCGATCGTCTTCTCTAGAGAAATTATTTCCCGCATTCCTGCGCGCTCTGACACTGCTATGGGAACCATGAGAGTTGCGCCTGAAGTCAAAATATTCAGGATGTAACAATCAACAGTACAGCCAGCTACTTTCCTTGCCTCAATGCTTGTGACCTCTGCCACACCATGCGCCGGATAAACTGCTTTTTCCCCAACTTTAAATCGCATTTAAACCTCTTCCAACGAAAAACAATCAAAGACTAAGTCCTACGTATCCCGTGAAAAAATTTAGCTTCGACACTTAGGTCTACTGTTTGAGAAAGAGCTCACCGCGCTTCAAAGAGAGTCCACTACAAGTTCAACTCAAGTGTTGCAAACACGATCCAATCGCAGACCGCTGATACTAAACCTTTGCGCTAAGAATGTCAAATAAATATTCCCAAAACCCGCGAAAAACGAAGGGATTCGGCTATCAAGAATCGCCTTGCCTTTGAAAAAATTCTTAATTATATTGATTCCATCTGAAATTTGCTGATATTCATGCCCTTAGTCCCGCTAAGGCTGTTAACACTGCAAAAATTAAGAACAATCAACAACCAAGTTTAGTGGGGTTTTTAGGCTCTGCTAATCGTGTAGGAGAATCAGGAAAAATGGCTCTAAATTCACAGGCAAAACTCGATCTTATCAAAAAATTTCGCTACCACGAAAAAGACACCGCATCAGCGCCCGTGCAAATTGCACTGCTAACCGCTCGTTTGGATTACTTAAACAAGCATTTTCAAACCAATAAGAAAGATCATCATTCAAGACGCGGCCTTATGCGCCTTGTTGGCCAAAGACGCAGCCTATTAGACTACCTACAGAAAAAAGATGCTTCTCTTTACAAGAAGCTTATTGACGACCTCGGCATTCGCAAATAGCTCGGTTATAGCGCCCCCCGGGGGCGCCCCACTCCTCTCAAATCATTAAGGAAAAATAATGTCCACTATCCGCGAAATAAAATTGGGTTCAAAACTCATCAAGTTTGAATTTAACAAATACGCGAAACAGGCTAATGGGTCTGTAATGGTTAGCTCGGGTGGCACGCAGGTACTAGTCACTGTTTGCGCCGCCTCAGAACCCTCTCCTGACCTCGATTTCTTCCCACTTAGCGTTGATTTTATTGAGAAATTTTACTCTGCAGGACGTCTACCAGGCGGTTTTGTCAAAAGAGAAGGCAAACCATCTGATTTAGCAACCCTGCAAGCAAGACTGATTGACCGCCCGTTAAGACCTTGTTTTCCGAAAGAATACCGCAACGAAACGATTATCACTGCTACAGTCCTATCTTATGAGCACGGCTTTAGCCCGGCGCCTTTAGCTCTGGCAGGAGCCAGCATGGCGCTCATGATTAGCGACATCCCCTTTAACGGCCCTGTCGCTGGCTTGACCCTTGGCCTAAAAGACGGCGAGTTTGTCATTGACCCTTTAGAAGGCGAGAAAAGCGATCTAGATCTTAGTCTAGCTTGCCGACCAGACGCCATTTTGATGGTAGAAGCTGGCGCTAACTTCTTAACTAACGCCAAAATGCTTGAAGCCATTGAATACGGTCATAAAGCTATGGCACCGCTCTTTGAGCTACAGCTGGAAATAGCCAAAGAATTGGGCAAACCAAAAATGCCTCTTATCGATAATTCTGATAAAGAGCTATCCGCCAAAGTTTTTGACTTTGCTCGCTCGCAAGTTAAAAACGCTTACTCATTGCGAGAAAAAATCGCTCGCAATGCCGAGCTCTTGAAAGTTAAGCAAGATATCAATCTTGAATTTAACCCTAACAAAGACAGCAAGATTAGTTCCAAGTTAGGAACTATCCTTGAAGATTTAAAATCAGAAATCGTGCGTGAGAACATTCTTAATGATCAAATTCGTATCGACGGACGCGGTCTCAAAGATATTCGCAAAATTGACTGCGAGATTGGCCCTCTCAGCAAGACTCACGGCTCTTCCTTGTTTACTCGTGGCGAGACTCAATCATTAGCAGCTATTACCTTAGCCGCTCTTGAAGAGCAGCAAAAGATGGAGACCCTTTGGGAATCTGACCTTAAGCAACGCTTTATGCTTCATTATAACTTCCCACCTTTTTGCGTGGGTGAAGCTAGAATGCAGCGCCCGCCAGGACGGCGAGAAATCGGTCATGGTAGCTTAGCCAGACGCGCGCTATTACCAGCTATTCCTGATGTAAAAGATTTTGCTTATTCTATTCGCGTTGTTGCTGAAACCTTAGAATCAAATGGCAGCTCATCGATGGCAGCTGTTTGCTCAGGATATATGGGTTTAATGCAAGCAGGCGTGCCTATGAAACAAGCTGTAGCTGGCATCGCTATGGGTCTTATTAAAGAAAATGATAAGCATGCCATCTTGAGCGATATTCTTGGTGATGAAGATCACTTAGGAGATATGGATTTTAAAGTCTGTGGCTCTAAAGATACAGTTACAGCGCTGCAAATGGACATTAAGATCTCAGGTATATCCATGGAGGTCATGAAAGAAGCGTTAGAACAAGCTCAACAAGGCCGCCAACACATTCTAAACTGCATTCAAACAGCTATTAGCGAGCCCTGCGAGCTGAGCGCCAATGCTCCGCGTATATTCAAGCTCAAAATAAAGCCAGACCAGATTAGAGACTTAATCGGCCCTGGTGGTAAAACCATCAAAAAGATTACTTTGGAGACAGGTTGTAAAGTCGACGTTGAAGATGGCGGTATTATCGGCATTATCGCTCCTGATGCAACTTCTGCGCAGGCGGCAAAGTCTCTTATTCGTTCCTATATTAGCCAACCACAAATGGGTGACGTTTATTTGGGTAAGGTTGTACGAATCGTTGACTTCGGTGTGTTTGTCGAATTAAGACCTGGGCTAGATGGTCTTTGCCACATTACACAACTTGATGAGAAGAAAATTCAAACAGCTTCTGAAGTAGTGAAGATTGGCGAAGAGATTTTAGTAAAAATCATTGATATTGATCGTCAGGGAAGAATTAAGCTTTCTCGCAAAGAAGCTATGGGTGAAAAGCCATCTGTTTAAATGATAAATTTATCCAAGATGGAGTAACCTTTAGAAGTTTCTCCTGATTTGATCAATGTACTCCCTAATGCTCGCATTAGGGTTTTATTTTCTCCTATAATCTCCACTAAATCTTCAAGAACCTTGATGACAAGATTGTAATCTTTGACCTCTATAAGTGTTTGCACCAAAGCTGTAATCACAAAATCTTGGTCCATTCCTAGCCGAATACACAGATCCAAATAATAGATCGCCTCGCCGACTAAGCCTACTTTACGATAAACAAGCCCAAGCCCCCAAAAAGCTCGATGATTTTTAGCTTCTAAAGTTAGAACCTTACGAAAAAATACCACCGCCTCATCATAGGCTTGCGTTTTAAGCGCTAGAAAACCAAGCTCCAAATAAGCACCAACACTCGGCTCGTTTTGCACAGACTTTTCAAGAGCCTCAATTGCTTCATCAGACTGGCCGCATTGCATCAAGTAACTGGCTTTTTGGCAAAAAAGCTGAGATCGTCGCTTCTTACTTTTACATCGCTCAATTTGTTGATCAAGATTAAGATCATTTTCATCAAAAGTTGCCATCTTATCTTCGATAAGATGCAATTTTTTATATAAAGCTTCTTCTGTTGCTAACAAAGTATCTGACGCCTTTGCCTCGAGCTCACAAAGCATACTAAATCCCAAAGCAGAACTTGCTGCTTCTATTAAAGAGTTGGCGATAGAAAGGGTAGCTAAAGTAAAACCAAGGCCTTCCATATCTTTAGAATAAAAAAAATGACGCTCTTCATTTTGCTTTTGCCACTCTTTAGTTAAAAAAACAACATCACTGGCTGCAAATAAATCAAAAGCAAAAGGCTCAATAGATTGATGAATGAAAAAGAACCTATTAGCTACCGCAGATGCGACCATAAGATATTTGATAGCTTCACTTTGACTTTTATCACAGTGAATAAGGAATTTTATTTCCAAAGATTCTTTCGCCTTAGAAATAAGATATTGTAAAAGCATATCGTCTTGACTAAAAGTATTACCAACAACACAAATTACTTTATCATCTGAAGAAAACTTAAAATAAGATCTGAACTTTTCTCTTGCCTCTTGTCGAAAGCGCGCTTCATAGTTTAAAGCAGGAGAAAAAGCTAAAAATTTATTTGTCTGTTCTGAGATATTTTCATATCCTAACAGTTCCTTAGGAACTATAACTAAAGAACATCCCAAAAAAAACTCTCTTACACCTTTTTCATGAGAAGAAAGAATTGTCTCATAAAGTATAAAAGCTATCTCCTGATTTTGAGCAAATCGAAAAGCTTGATGCGTTGCAACATTTAAACTACCAATCCCTAAAATAAATTGATAATCCGCAAGTCTTTTTTCTAAACCACGCATATATCCAGGTAAATTTTGATCTTGATAAAACAATTCTAAATTAAAAGCCCCTGGAATTGGGTGATTAGAATAACCGTCAGCAAGTAAAAAAACTGTCACTTCAAAATAGCGAGATAAAAAACAAAATTGCTGTAAAATGGCAGGCGAAAAATTTGATGATAAAACGATAGCAAAGCTAGCACGATCTAAATTTTTCTGTAAAAAGTTGTCCATGTCAAGACTCCTTGCCTGAGGGGACAGCTTGAATCAACGCTAGCTTCTTATAAGGTTTTGCCAGATCATAACTGCCAACAAAAATACCAAGATCAATTTTTGAAGAAACAATCGTCTTTGAACCACAGATATCTAGATAGACATCTCTTCGTTCGTAAGCTCCAAGCTTAGCTAATTCAAGGGAATCAACAGAGATTTCGATTTGATCGCCAGCCAAATTAAATAGCTTCACCTGCACACCAGTGGCTGGTATTGCGCTTGTATTAACAATCGAAAGCTTAATCCGTGCTTTTTCATTCTCCTCAAGCACACCGTCTATTTTGCCATTTTTACCATCAACAAAGGCAACATCGACATTGACACTGGCCATGGATCTTTTTTGCACCTTAAGCTCAAACCTTTTTATGCTCATCTTGTCTACTTGGCCATTTAGAGCAAGCCCCCCAATGAGTCGAAGCTCTTTTTCAGAAATCAAACCAGGGACACGAAGATCAACTACCCCCCTGACTTCATGCCCAGGGTTAATAAGGCCAACCAAAACTTCTGTCGTTGGAAAGTCTATTTGATCACCAGAAACAAAAACTGAAACCTTAGAACAAGCTGTCTTGCCCTCATTCTTTATGCGGTAAGGCAATTTTTTTAGATCACCATTGAAAACTTTTTGGTCATTTTGCTTATTAATATCCAGAGTCAGCTGGCAATCTTTCTCGCCAACCCCAGACCAATTAATAGCAAAAGTCTTAGCTAAATAATTTTCAACTGGTGTATTCCATTTTGCTTTTGTTTGCTCAATAACAAAGCGAACTTCTCTTAACCATGCATCTGCATTATTTTGCTCTCTCTTAATCAACTTATTTTTATCAATCGATTCAAGAATAGTTAAAGCAACTTCAATTTCTCGATCCTGAGTAGCAGATTCGCTTAAAGTATCCAGTGGATAATAAATATCGATAGCTGCATCAGCTGATTGTTGTACTGGTCCAATCTCGTGCTCTAAAAGATGGTTTGTTAACGAAGACTCCGAACGATAACGATCTTCACCTAGCAAATTAGTATTCATTGACAATTTCGCGAGGTGATGGAGTCTAAGATCAGGGGTGATACCTTGATTTTGGATTGATCGCAAGAAAGGTGTATAGTAGCGAGCAATAGTTAATTTAATGGCTTCATTGTTTGGCAGCTCAAACAGCGTCTGCACAGATCCCTTGCCATAACTAGGTTCACCTATCACTAATGCTTTTTTATGATCTTGAAGTGCTCCAGCAACAATTTCACTAGCTGAAGCTGAATCGCCATTAATAAGAAGTACAATAGGCCAGTTCGGCTCATCTCCCTTTTTTGCACTCTCAATTTCGTAATGTTTGCCTATCGTACGAACAATGATGCCTTTTTCAATAAAAAGATCTGCAACTTTCACAGCCTGATCTAATAGGCCTCCTGGGTTAGATCTAAGATCTAAAATAATCCCTTTAACTCCTTCGCTGTGGGCACTTTTAAAACGCTTTATTGCCTCATCAACTTCATCGCTTGTCCGAGATGAAAAGCTATCAATTAAAATGTAAAGTACTTGACCAGTTGCTGTCGAAAATGTTTTGGAAGTAACAGAATCAACTGTGATAAGCTCACGTGTTAGCTTTACTTCTCTTGAAGAGAGAAAGCCTTTCCGTAAGTAAGTCAAATTCACATCAGTTCCAGGCTCTCCCTTCATATGCTCAACAAGATCGCTTAGAGAGTACCCGTATGTTTTCTTGCCATTAATTGAAATGATGCGATCAAACTCAACCATACCAACTCTTGAAGCTGGCGATTTTGGAATAGGCTTGATGACTGTAAGTACTTCATCCCTAACACCAACAAGCACTCCTAGGCCACCAAATTTTCCTTCTGTTCCCTGCTTTAGCTCTTTATATTCGTCAGCGCTTAAAAGCCCTGAATGCGCATCCAATGAGGCCAGGAGAGCATGAATGACAATGCTATGCTTTTCTTGAAAACTTTTTCTTAATTCTTCTCGCACTAAGGAAGGATTTAGTTCTAAAAGATCAACAATAACCATATACCAATTGACAACTTTTTCTTGGCTATTGATCTGATCAAGATCAATAACTTTAGTCTTTTTGCCAAGGATAAATTGCACTTTTTTTGCATCGCGATGGTACTTAAGGCTTGTTGTCCTAGTGAGCCCATCTATAGCAGCCAAAAGCAAGTATTTATCTTCAGATTTTTGAGTATCAACATAGTATGCTTTGATGATATTTAAGATCGAGTCAAAGAAGAGCATAGTTTCCCATTTTCTTGCTTCCTCTTTTTTACCAGCACGAGAAGATGAATTTAAAAAACTAATCCGCGGATTTGATCCAACATCAAGATCAATGGCAAAAATTCTACCCGTGGTAAAAACTAAGATCATCACAATCTTTTGCCAGTATTTTTGAACTAATTGGTGAGTCATACAAACCTCTTCTAGGAGATCAATCGTCACCAGGCAAAATTTAGTTAGGAAAAACCCACCGACTTTCAAGTCAGAGGCTAGATTTTTCTAGTTTTCGCTTTTGCTTCTCTCGATAATTTCCCAATAATTTAGGCTTTTTTATGATTTTTTATTTTTCCTAATAAATTAAAAAGATTTGCCGATCTTAAGCTTGGCTTTTCATGTTGAAGCATTTTTTGAGAGGTGTTTTTGTGTGCAGCTGGCAACAAAAACTAACTTTTGTTTTTTCCTTGGCTATCAGCTTGGGCAAGCAGGCAAAAGCTTTAGATGATGTGCTTTCTAATGAAGATAAACTTGAGCTTGCCTTACTAACTGGCGAGCAAACCTCTACTATTGAGGCACAAGCTATCCGTCATCTGCAAGAAAGACCTAGATCTGCTTTTGCTCACTATCTGCTTGCTGAATTTTACATACATCGATTTCTTTTAGATGAAGAAACGATAAGTTACCTAATAAAGGTAAAAGACTTAAGTGAGCAAGCTATAGAATTGGAGCCTAAAAGCCAATTTGGCTATTTGGCAAAAGCTCATGTTCTCATGCTAACTGGCCAAATGAGTCAAGCCAAAGCTACTCTTGAGTATTTTAAAGAGCAAAATTATGAATTTGACTTTCGCATCGAATTTTCTTTGCTTAAAATGAGTCATCTAGAAACAAAAGCAGCCATTAAGCGTTTTCAAGAGCTAGCGAAAAAAAGTGTTATGGCAACTAATCTGGTTTTACCTCACTTAATTTTTTTAGCGACAAAACTAAATCCTTACGAAGCAAAAGATCTATTGCAAGATCTTAGCGAAAAATACCCGGCTAACTTACAAGTACAAAGAAGCTTTGTTAAGGCGCTTTGCCAAATAGAAGCTTTTAACGAGGCCTTAGCAAGGCTTGCTTTTTTGCAAAAAAGCAATCTCTATGATACTGAACTTGCTATTTATCATGCTTTTTTACTGGGAGAAAAATCCAAAAACTATGAAAGATCGGCAAGTGAATTAAAGGGAATACTTGCTAAAACCACTCTTTCAACAGCATTAAAAGTAGCTGCCCTTTCTTATTTAGGTGTACTAGCTGTAAAACAAAATCAGATGTCCATTGCATTAGATCGATTTTCTCAGGCCTTACTTGTAACAAACCCCTCCGTTGAGCAGCTTGGTTTTATTATGGCTCATTTGATTAAAGCGAAAAAATATGAAGCGCTTGTCAAACTTATTGATAGGTTAGTTAACGAAGCATCAGCTCAAGCACCTCTCCTTGCCTTACAAGGTGAAGTTTTTAGTTTCCATTTAAACAAAAAAAAAGAGGCGCTATCAGCCTTTCAAAAAGCAATCTTGCTTGATCCTGAAAATAGTGAATATTTAAATTCTTTGGGTATTTTGCACTTTGAGCTAGGCGAACTAAAAGAAGCTTTGCGCTTTTTTGAAGAGGCTTTGGTTATAGACGATAAAAATTTTGCAGCACACTACAATAAGGCATGTGTGCTCTCAACTCTGGGCAATCCTCAAGGTGCCTCTTGGCATCTTAAAGAAGCTTTTCGCATCAACCCCACCCTAGATCATCTGGACAATGATTTAGCACGAACAATGCTTATTCACCTTCCTTATAGGAAAATGCCCAAATAACCTAAGAAAATAATATCTGCTTTCTTGGGTAAAGCAAAATTTCTTTGCTTCTGTCGATGTACTCATTAATACCGCGAGAGAAATAGGCTTCGTCATAATGGGGAGCTTTGATGTGATCATAAAAATCTTTAGCTCCAAAAATGACTTCCATCGGCAAAGTTTCATACTCATATTCATAAGGAGGGCTTTTCCAAGCAAAATTATCTTGCCCAATCTCCATAGCTGCTGCAATCAAGCAAACTCCCAAGCGAAACGCCTTGAGGCGCGCTGGGTTTGTTAGCATGATATGCACACCATGGCATAAAACTCCCTCCCACTTACCAAATGTAGGGACAAACTCTACTTCTCGCAAAAAAGCTCCTTCAAGCGGCCCATAATGATCTTGTACTAATTTGCGATAAGAACGAGCACTTTTTAGATATGGCGCACCTACAAGCTGAAAAGGCAAGCTAGTTCCTCGCCCCTCACTGATATTTGTCCCTTCTAAAAGAACAGTCCCTGGATAAACGAAAATCGATTCAAGAGTCGGTAAATTAGGGCTAGTATAAGCCCATGGTCTTGGTGATAAAAGTTCATCCACCTGCCAGTTATCCATCTTAATGACTTCAAGATCTGCTTTGATTTTTTGGTTGAAAAATAGAGCTGCTTCAGCAGCTGATAATCCATGCTGCATCGGCATAATATCAGGCGCGACAAACGACAAACGATCTGCATCAGGGCAAAGGCCCGCAACTCTAACACCACCCAATGGGTTTGGTCTATCAAGCACTACTACCCGCTTGCCGTATTCTTTGCATGCTTGCAAGCATGCTTTCATTGTCGCCTTATAAGTGTAAATACGACAACCAACTACAGCTAAATCGATAATAAGCGTATCGAGTTTTTCCAGCATCAAAGCGCTAGGCTGTCTTGTTTCAGAATACAAGCTATAAATTTGAATCTTATTCTCTAGATCAAAGGCATGCTTTGTTTCACGCATATTGTCTTGCTCAGTGCCATAAAAGCCGTGCTGAGGGCTAAAAACACAGGTTAAGCGATCACCTAGCACATCCCTCATCAGGTTAAAACAATCGCGAAGGTCCTTATTGATAGAAGAATGATTGCATAAAAGCGCGCATCTACCCCAAGATTTGGTATATTTTTGGCTATTAGCTAAAAAAACATCAAGACCAAGCACTAAAGAGTTTGATAAGACCACTTCAGACTCACTTTAAATTATTATTCTATAGATCTTGGAAGGATGGCATATCTTAGATTAAGAGTCAACTTTCTGGCCGTTGGCAGTAACTTCAACCGCTTCTTTGGTTTCAAGCTTTTCAGCTATAAAATTATGCAACAATTTTTCTTGTTCAGGCTCAATTTGTACTATTCGCACAGCAATTCCTGGTCCAGTAAACTTAGCTGCCTCATCTTTTGGATGCACTACTCTAGCCATTTTTCCATTAAAAAAAATAGTGTTGCCTTTATCTAGAGTTAGCCAAATCTCCATAATGCTATCAGGAGTGAAAGGAAAGCGACCAGGCTTTTCAAAATCCAGAAAGAAACCGTGATTTGATAAATCTTTAGTTAAAAGATTATAACGCACTTCAGAACCAATAGAGCCCATCAATACAGGCAATGTCATGTGAGATAAGCGAACTCTAACTTTGCGACGATTTTCTTTTGTTTGCAAGAAGTTACCCCATTCACAGATTGATACACCATGTCATAGGGTAACCATCGGCAATTTGCTTAAAAAATTTAAGCTACTTTTTAGCAGTCCCTGGTTTTGGGTTTTTTGCTGCATGCTTCACCAATTCTTCATCAATAATTTTTTTAAATTCAGGGTAGGGAAGCGCTCCAGATAAACGGCGACCATTGATGAGGAAAGCTGGCGTACCAGTTACACCTTCTTGCGAACCAAAAGCCAAATTAGCATCAATTTTGGAATTGGCTTCTTTTGGTGAAGTGACACAAGCTTGATACTTCTTGTGATCAAGGCCAATATTTTTAGCATAGGAATTTAAGTCATCATCAGCCAATTTTCGTTGATTTTGAAATAGCTGCTCATACATTTCCCAGTATTTTTCTGCCCCTTGCTCAGCCGCACATTTTGCAGCGATAGCAGCAGGACGCGCCCGATCATGAAAGCTTAAAGGAAAGTCTCTAACGATCCATCTCACCTTGCCGCGATAATCGGTGAGTATCTTTTTTGTGGTGGGCAGCACCTTCGCACAAAACGGGCATTGAAATTCAGAATATTCGACAATAGTAATCGGGCACTCAACGCCTGAACACCCTACAGGTTTTACTTCACTGCTTTTTGCACCGTAGCGAACATGATCTTGTTCATTGACAACAACATTGTATATCGGTTCGCTTGGCTGCGGGATTTTGATGACTAAATTTTTATTTTTTTCTGCATCATCAAGGATTTTTTGTACAACTTCTTGTTCTGCTTTTGACTCTAAGAATCTGCGGACTTGCATTTCTTTGTCTTTTTGGTTTAACTCCTTAAGACTTGGATGATCCTTAAATTGCTCCAGAGTTTCTTTAAACTCCTTCTCAGAGTAGCCACCTTTCTCCTTAATATATTTTTCTTTGGCGAGGGGGACAGTTTTTTGAGTTTTTTTTGCCAAATCTTCCCAGAAATAATCGAGGTATTCTTGCTCTCCCATCGATTTAACAAGCTGACGCATTTCGCTTTCAATTTTATAAAACCCCTCTTTATTTCTTTCTTTGAGGGTCTCCATACTTACAGGCTTATTGTTGATCTCATAAGCAACATCGCTTTTGGCCAACAAGGAAGGTGTAATAGTCTCTATCAAACCAACAAAAATCGCCAGACGAACATGCTTTAATTGATTCATGAACCCATCCCATTTTGATACAGTTAGACCAATATTCTTAGAACTTTACTATATTCTCTTTGCATTACTATTGAAACCTGAGATTAAGGAGACGTTACATTGGGAAAAACTACCCCGAAAGATTTTAGATTAGTTTGGGTTGACCTTGAGATGACAGGGCTTGATCCCCGTACAGATCGTATCATAGAAATTGCCAGCCTTATTACTGACTCTGAGCTTAATATTATTGCTAAAGGGCCAGAGCTAGTTATTTATGAGCCTAAAGAAAGCTTCGCTAAAATGGATGACTGGAATCAAAAACAGCATAAAAAGTCAGGTTTGTGGGATCTAGTTGTTGCATCTAAGATGAGCCGCGAAGAGGCAGGACTTCTTACTCTTGATTTTATCAAGACACATACTGCGCCAAAACAGGGCATACTAGCAGGAAATAGTATTTGGCAAGATAGACGCTTTATTCAAAAATCTTGGCCTTCTATTCTTGATCATCTCCACTACCGGTTACTTGATGTGAGTGCAATCAAACTTATTAGTCAGTTCTGGTATCCAAATAAAACTTTCAAGAAGAAAGATGGGCATCGCTCACTGAGCGATATTATGGAAAGTTTAGCTGAGCTAGCCTACTATCGAACTCAGTTGTTTAAAACAACCGATCGCACTAGCCTTGAGCTCTAATGCAATTCGAGTTTTTTCTTATAAAAAGGCGGCAAAGTGAAATAGCTCATGAGGTTGGCGCTTTGTACAAAAGATAAGCCAGCATCTAGACGCCTAATTTTTTCAGGATCTAGCCGCGAAAAAATATCGCCCGTATTTGATGCCAAAGTCCATGACCAATAGCCGCGCTGATAAGTTGGAATTGGCGCGGTATAAGGGTGAATATGGCTGAAGCCAGCGGCGATATTGTTATAAATTCGCTTTAAAATCTGGCCTTCAAACCATGGACACTCTGACTGCGCCACTAATAAACCACCTTCACGCAAGGCTCTTGCCGTTGATCGATAAAAATCACTAGTGAATAAACCTTCTCCTGGCCCTATCGGATCAGTTGAATCGACAATAATGACATCCATCTCATCTTTAAGAGTTTTAATATAGGCAATGCCATCACCGATATGCACTCGCACTCGCGGATCACTTAAACCAGAGGCAATCTCTGGAAAATATTTCTTACTGGCTTCGACAACGACGCTATCAATTTCGCAAAGAATAATTTCCTTAATCTCTGGATGTTTTAAAAGCTCGCGAACCGTCCCTCCATCACCACCACCAATGACAACAACCCTTTTGGGGCTTTGATGCAAGGCTATTGGGATATGGCTGATCATTTCATGATAAACAAACTCATCACGCTCTGTAACCATGATAAAATCATCAATAATAAGCATCTTACCAAAGGGTATTGTCTCTACTACCTTTACAGTTTGAAAAGGCGACTTTTCGCTAAAGAGCTCCTTTTCAATTCGATAGCCTGACGTTAAATAATCATTATCATTTTGATAAAACCAGCTCACGCTCTTGCCCCTGTTGCTTCTCTCTATTTACTTCTGCTTTTTTTCCTGGGAGCGAACATATTCCAAAAAATTGGCGCTGTCGTCCATTATTTGATTGTAATTCATTCGACGGTTGTTACTTCCGTTGCTATTTGAGGCATTTTGGTAATTTCTACCGCGCCCATGATTTTGTTGCGAATTGGAATTACTCTGATAACCATTACCTGAGTTTGAGTTGCCATTTTGGCCTCTAAAATTCTGTCGCCCCTGTCCTCGCGCTGGAGATTGGCTAAAGCTATTGCCCCCTCGCATTGTCGTTTTGCGTTCCATAATTTCCCAGGCACGCAGAACAAGACCTTCAGCCAACAGCTCAGCAGCTAAATCAGAAACATCAACTCCTTCAGAAGCTGCTTTCTGTAATAGCTTGCGGTGTAGACTGGTTGAAATATTTAAGGTCAAGGCAGTATGAGGTTCCAAACCTTTTTTCAAAGATTTTTTATCAACCAAATCATCAGCGTTTTCCTCTGCCTCTAGCTTTAGAGTCTCGTCATTGGAAACGATTTCAATCTCACCTGCGAGGTGAGTGGCAGAGCTATTGCTTGCCTTTGGAAGATCTTCCGGGTTGATCAGTTCTTCAGAATGATTAAGATTTTCCAGGCTCACCCCAACTCCTTTATTTAAAATTAGTGATTAAACTTTATACAGGCGTGTAAAACTCTGGGCTTTATAAGCCCACTCTGACAACGACTGCAATTCAAATAGTCTAAACAGTTGATTTATTGATCTCTGAAAGATAGATCATCGGCCTGCTTATCAGCAGCAAAATCAGACAAAAGACAATCGGGCATCCACCCATTACTATACAATGTCTTTTAGTCTATAGCCTTTAAAAAATTTCTGCAAGGTTCATATTTGCCCAGTGGGCTA
>CALBMD010000185.1 GCA_937896265.1 uncultured Pseudomonadota bacterium | reverse complement strand
TGTGTCTAATACCCAGCTTGATCTTGAGAGTGTGATGCGTGCTACCCATGCTTTATCTCAAGAGATAAAATTGTCGACACTTTTGAGCAAGGTTATTCGTATCACAGTAGAAAATGTCGGAGCAAATAAGTCAATTTTTATCATGTATGATGCGACTGAAAATGATTTTTTCATCGAAGCTGAGCAAGGTGAAAATGGCTGTAAGGTCTTGCAGCATGAGCGCATGGAAGGCGTAAGCCGTTTTTCTAAATCAGTGGTAAATCAAGTGCTTAATTCTCATGAAATGATTATTGCTTCAGATGCAACAAAAGATAAGCGTTTTAGTCATGATAGTTTTGTGCAGGAGAGTTTGGCTAAATCTATTCTCTGCGTACCAATCTTGAAACAAGACGAGCTTATGGGGGTCCTTTATTTGGAAAACTCTTTGGCTGATAATGCCTTTACAAAGCATCACGGTCGTATAGTGCAGCTACTCAGCTCTCAAATTGCGGTATCAGTTGAAAATTCCAAGCTCTATGAGAATCTTGAGAGCAAGATCGCTCAGCGGACAAAAGAGCTGCAAGCTAAAACCAATGATATTCAAGCTATGCTCACTAATCTTAAGCAGGGAATATTTACTATTTTGCCTGATCTTACGATCCATAGCCAATATTCTGCTTATTTGGAAAGGATTTTTGATCAGTCAGAGCTAGCTGGTAAGCGAGCTATTGATTTTCTATTTGGCCTGACCAAGGAATCTGGCGATATGATTTCTATGGTCAGTACTATTATCGATTTGGCATTTGGCCAAGATATCATTCAGTTTCAGATGAACAGTCATAATTTGCCACGGGCTCTAGATCTTTATCTTGGTAAAAATATTTTAAATCTTGAGGTAGCTTGGGAAGCTATTTGTGATGAGCATAATATTGTGAAAAGGTCATGGTTATTATCAAGGACATGACAGAAGTCAATCAATTAAAGGCTGAGAGTGAAAAACAAAAGAAAGAGATAGATGTTATCTACCAGATTATGAAAAACGGGGAATTGGCGTTTGAAGCGGTCGATGCTATTCGGGGTATGGCGTTAGAACTTAGGCGAGATGCAGAACATCTTGGCAAAGGTAAAAGCATTCGTGCTGCCATGGTGCAATGCCACACAATGAAAGGTGTAGCTAGAACCTATGCCATGGTTGGCTTGGTGGATGAAATACACAACTTTGAATCGCATTTGAAAGCTGTGCTCTATAATGATGCGCATTGGGATGAAAAAGTATTGAAACGTCTTTTGGTGACGATTGATGAAACAGTGAAGCATTATGATAAGTATATGAAGCGGGTCTATCACCAACGTGCGGATTATAGTAAAACTCTGACCGCTTTAATAAAGGAAGTAGAGCCAGTACTTGAGACGACAAGCATTGAGGTTGGTAAAGCTGTACCTAGAATTTACCTTTGCGATGAGATTGGTGAATTACAAGATCATGAGGCTTCAGCGTTAAAAAAAGCGCTCATTCATTTGCTGACCAACAGTGTTGTTCATGGTCTTGAAGATAATAAATTACGAGAGGTAGCTGGCAAGGCTGAGCGAGGCAGTGTTTTTATTGAAGGTTTGATAGTAGATGGCAAGCGGCATATTCTGCTTTCAGATGATGGTCATGGGTTAAATTTACAGGCATTAGCGGATAAAGACTCCGGTATAGGAGAACGTGATGAGCAGATAGCGGAGTTAATTTTTGTTTCAGGGGTAAGTACAGCGGCAGAAGTGACTAAGTCAGCTGGACGAGGTGTAGGGATGGATGCTGTGCGGCAATTTATTGAGGATATTGGGGGTAGTATTGTTATTGAATTTACTGGCGAAAGAAAAGGTGATTTTCGGCCGTTTTGCTTTCGAATCGTGGTTTAGCTGCAAGCTAAGCGACTCTTTTCTAGGGAACCAGCTGCGTGTGAAGCTCGTTTCCCCAGACCCTTCCTTACATTATTCTTTTCCTGGATAATCTATCTCTTGGATTGTAATCTTGCCGCTTAGTTTTTGCGTTTTAACTTGGGTGATGTAGACATGGGGTTTGCCTTCTTTGACAACTAGGCGGTAAACAATAGTTCTAGCTACCACTCCGGAATCTTCATAGTCTGTGACATCAAAGTAGCGTGGGAACTCTTCTAATGGAACCTCGCTCAGTTGGCGAGTGCCTTCTACATCGGCTTGATGTTTCCAAGAGTCTTCGTCGACAGCCATATAGCGATATTCGCCGCTTAAGCAAACACCAGCAGGTGTTGGGCTGAGTGTATAAACTTTTGTGCCAGGAATTTCAGCGCTTCCTACGAGCATAAAACGCCCTTCGTTGGTGCGATCAATCATGGTGCAAAAAACCAGCTTTTCGGCGTTTTTATGCCATCTGGAAGCAGCATCGACATTAGCCTTAATGCTTGCGGTGAGTGTCCCAAGTAAAAATAAACTTAAGGAAGGAAGCAAGTTTGTGCTGAAATTTCGTAATTTTCTTGGGCTATTCTTTGTTTTGAAAAAGTTGCTTGCGTGTCTTCGCATGAATTTGACTCCTCATGATAATATAATATGAATATTGTAGCAAAGGAGACGCTTTGAACATCTATCAATTTTTTCAATGGAGTTTATTAGGCCTTATTTGTAGCTGTATGCTAAACTCTCAGCCCTCATCTGTCGCGATCGAGCGAAGGGCGCCCTTTCAGCCGATTTTTTCAACTAAGACTGCTGATGGTAAATGTATTGACTATGATATCAACCATGAATCACTGCGCCAAGATTTAATGCAAGATGAGACTTATTCTAATAATCCTTGCCCGACAGAGCAAGCTATTGGACGTTGCTCCATGGTGTTTACTCGGGGTAATTTGCAGCGCAGTGTTGTCTCTTATCGTGGTATTCAAGTAAGTGAAGCGGAAGCAGCTTGTCAGGCAACAAAGTTAGAAGAAGTGCAAGAGATTTCTGGGACAGTAAGGGTAACTTTTCTTCATTACTAATTTTAAGGAGATCTAATTGTGTATCGTTTGTTATTAGTTGCCGCTGCTTTTTTGACATCTGTTTTATCAGCGGAATCTCCTTTAGGCAGCATTAGGATAAAAGTTTTTTTGAGCCCGGCGGGATCCTTTCTTGCTGTTTCTCATGCTTTGGCTGTGGAGTCACCTCAGTTTGATGGTAAGGCGTATACAGCCAAAGCATTGCGAGTGCCTATTGATTCTTTTGATACCGAGATTTCTTTACGCAATGAGCATTTTAAAAAGAGACTTGGCTTTGACAAATATAAAGAGGTTGTAGTATCAAACGTCAGAGCTATACTTGGCGGCAAGGGCAGCGCTACGATTGAAATCGCTGGTAATAAGAAAGATTTTGAATTTAGTCACAGCGAGGATAAAAGCACAGCTAGAGCAAATTTTGAGTTTAATATCGCAGAGGATTTTAAAATCACAGATGTTAAATACGCTGGTCTGGGTGTCAAAGATAGAGTTGAAATTGAAGTTAGCATTCCGATGAGCGCCCTTGCGCCATGAATTAGCAACAAGGGTAATGCAAACAGTACCCTTGTTGCTATTTTGGGACGTGTCCTCAATTCACGTGCATCCCTCTGTCCATCCTACATTTGTCTCTTTATCTATGAACAAATTTAGGACACCCCTAATATTAGCAAATGTCTTAGCTTAAGATTCATCATACTTGCGGTTAGAGCCCCGATATTCCGCGATAGGATATTTTTCGCTATTCCTTTGTATTTTTTGTATTAGCGAAGTTGCTAAATCGATATTATATTTATGTGAAAACCTTAGGATAAAAAATAGAACATCGGATAATTCATCCATCACGTTTTGTCTTGAGCTAGGTTTGCTCATTATTGCTTCTTGCTCATTATTATCTTTAAATCGAAATAGAGCTAAAAGCTCATTTGCTTCTGTTGAAAGGCCAATAGCGAGATCTTTTGCCGTGTGGAACTGATCCCAATCTCGTTCCTCTACAAAATGCGTGACAATTTCCTTGAGTTGACTTATTACGGCCATGCTATCGTTCATTGCTTCTCCTTGACTCATAAGGTAAATTTTGTTTTTCTCTGTGGCAACTCAAAATCATAGGTTGAACACACGTTATGACAACTAAATTAAAATTTTTCTTGATGTTAACTCCTTTTGTCTTTGCTTCTCTAGCTACAGCCTCAAATCAAGAGCGCAGAGATCGTCTAGGCGAATTTGGAAATTTGAAAGTTGATACTACGCCATTTAGTTCTGCTAAGAGATTTGGTGTGCCGCCATCTCCAGCTCCATCATCTGCTGCTGTGTTAAGAGAAAGAAGTCCTCTGCCGCCTAAGTCTTCGATCTCGCGAGTAGCTAGTTGGCCGCAGTTACCTGATCGACACCGTACCTCCATGCTTAGCACGTTTTCTTCAGGTTCTATATCAACATCGACTTATTCTTCTCCAGTGTCCAGCAGAGCAAACAGCTTAGTCGGTGATGATATTCAGGTAGAACACCTGCAATTTGACAACAAAGAAAAAAATAAATTGTATCATGTTGACAAAACTGGGTTGCCATCTGATTTTCTTGTGAAATTAAAAAATTTTCCAGTTCATTTTTTCTCTATTCGTTTGCAATCAAATCCACTTGAAGTTTCACCTAGACGCTATTCTTTTGGCGATGAGGTGGCTGAGGTTTCTCCTAAGCAAACAGATATGTCGACAAAAACACTTCCTTTGAACCGGATTGGACATGGTCATATTCCTCGCAACTCTGAGTGGTCCCCATATCCTTATTCTTTGCTTGACCACAATGCGCAAGGTGCATTTCCTGAAGGCTCTCGGCCTATCGGTGGGTGGGTCAAGATACTTAAAAACGAGGATTCTTCTTATATCCAAGAGATTAGGCAGTACAAAAATCTCTTATGTATTGCAGAGCGTGTCCCTAAGTACATTTCGGTAGCGGGGAGGGAAATTCGCACTGGTGAGACTCACATCAAGCATTATATTCAAGAGACAGAAACACTAGAGTCCGTCATGATAAGGATCTCAAAAGGGGTGTATATTTTTGTCAAAGCTTCTGAGCGGGAACTTGAATTTAGTGATTCTTTTCACAATGCTATTTTAGACCTAACTAGATTACTCAGCAAGCCTTCTACTTCAGCAGATGATAGACTTTTTGTAAATTGGGATGCATTTCGTGATTTTGTTCAAGCTGAAGGACTTAATGGTCATGGGCCTATTTTTTATAAGAACCATCAAGAAGTGAGGCTGCCCTTATTCATGGCAGCTGGTCGTAACGGTTTTCATGTCGCAGCAGATACAGATTCGCTGCATGCTCCTATTCCAGCTTGGATGCCTCCGATAGCTTATCGCGCCTTTAATGGTCG
>CALBMD010000184.1 GCA_937896265.1 uncultured Pseudomonadota bacterium | reverse complement strand
TATTTGCCCAGTGGGCTAGAAGTGGTGGAGATAAGCGGAGTCGAACCGCTGACCTTTTGAATGCCATTCAAACGCTCTACCAGCTGAGCTATACCCCCAAATGCTAAAAACGGTTTTACGCTGCTCCAAATAACTTGTCAATGGCTTGCTGGCATTTTACCATAAATACAGAGTCTTCCATTTAATATCGATATAAACCAATACTGCCAGCACCGAGGAGGTTTCTCCATGAGCTTTATGTCAACTGCGCAACAAAACAAGCACTTACCTGCGTGGATGAAGTTTTCTCTGGGACTTGCCACTTTAGGCCTTCTGTTTGCTTCTTATACCGTATTTCACCACCATGAAGTAAAAGAATTTGGTCACACCAACCTCTTGTGCAATATCAATGAAGTCTTTAGTTGCGATAAAGTTGCCCAAAGCACGTACAGTGAGGTCTCAGGGATTCCTTTAGGTGTCTTTGGAGTCGCTTATTTTCTCTGCTTAATTAGCCTTCTCACAGTGAGTCATATTTTCATAAAAATCCGCCAAAAATGCCTCTCCTCCTATTCAATCCTAGTAGTCATTGGGCTCTTTGTCTGCTTAGTGCTTGCCTCTATTTCCATTGGCAAAATTCAGTCGCTCTGTCTTGCATGTATAGGTATCTATCTTGTTTGTTTAAGCTTAGCCTTTATCAATTTCCGCTATCAAGCGAGAACGGATGCTTTTTCCCCCCAAACGTCTTACCAAGGGCTTGCCATCTCTCTAGCAATTGTCGCTGTTTTTTTAGCTGGTTATAAAGGCCTATTTCAAAAAGACAGGGCTTTCTCTAGCAAAGAGCAACATATAAAGATCAGCCCTTTAAGCCAAATCAAGCAAACTATTGCAATTGCTACAACGCCCTATATGGGCAAAGGCGAAGACTACCGCTTAGGGTCAGATTCAGCGCCTGTAAAAATAGTAAAATTTTCTGACTTTCAATGCCCCGCCTGCAAAGGTATGGGCACTTTTCTCAAAGAGCTAGTACGCGAAAACGACAACCAAGTTCAAATTATCTATAAAAACTTCCCCTTAGACATAAATTGCAACCGCGTCTTAAAACGGCCTATGCATGTATTTTCCTGTAAAATAGCTATATTAGCCAGATGCGCTGGACAATTCCAAAAATTTTGGCAGTATCACGATTTGGCCTTTACTAATCAAGAAACAGCCAGCGCGCAAAATGCCGAACAATGGGCGCATGAAGTTGGGCTTAGCTCTAGCCAGATCAAAAGCTGCCTTGAAGATGAAAGCCTCTTAGCTAAAATCAAAGATGATATTGATCAAGCTATCAGTATGGATGTCAGCGCAACCCCTACTGTTTTCATTAATGGCAAAGCCTTTATAGGACAAAACAGAGAGGAATTACGTGAAGTTATTTCAAATATCATTTCTTCAGCTTCTGTAGAGTGAAAGCATGCAAGTCAAATTTCTCTCCGATTATCAAAAAAAAATTCTCTATGTCTCTTTTCTTCAACCTACTGATTTTTCATCAGCTACTGAAATCTCGCAGCTGCGTGATCTTTGGCTTAAGGAGCTGAAATCATGGCACTCTCCTTATCGCGCACTCATAGATGGCAACAACGTCTATTTTAGCTCTGATAATGATCAAGATAGACGCTCGCTAAACAACCTTTTTAGTCTTTTAGAAAAACTATTTCTTAAAAAAGCTCTAGGTTACAATTTTACCTCAAAAAACAATGCCTTAGATCTCCCTTTTGAGCATGTTGAAAATGAAGATATAGCAAGATCGCGCTTTGGATTAGATCGCCAACAAGAGTCTAAAATAGCGAACTTTAGAGATCTCATACATATTGACAACCATTTCTCTCAGTACTTTGTAGAAATATCATTTTTAGAGCCAGCAACCTTTGATACCAGCGAAAAGATTAAGATCTTAAAAAGCAAACTAACAAATAATTTGATGCAGTGGCACTCAAGTTGGCATTTGCTAATTGATGGTTCAAACTTAGAAATAACTGCAGATATTGTCGGCGAATTTGAGAGCATGCTACGATTTTTTCACGGCTTTTTTCTCAAAGAAACTATGCTCTTTGGTCGGCGAAATCGAACTACTCTACTGCCCATCAAAGAGCTAAGGGTTCGTCATCAGGCTTTAGCGATTTTAAAAGAGAATGCCAATGGCGACTCTGGCGCTGATGCCAATTGCAATAGCCGCAAGTCAAATACGGGAAGTCTATAGTTGCATAGCTATTTCACTTGTTCTATCCTGTCGCAGAGATAAATTAAATTTTTTGGAGATCCGTTAGTGCAGCCTGTAGAAATGAACTTCATCAATAATTCAGTAGTATTAAGAGCTCGAAATTCTGAGTTATTTATCCTGCCTCAGCATGTTGCAGAACTCCAGAAAATGCTCGAACCAAAAAAATTCAGCTCCTACTTTATGCAAGAAGCTTTATGTAACCGCACCGCCCGTAAACTTTTCGAAGCTTGGTTACGAAAAGATACCTCTGTTTGGCAAAGACTTTTCAAGCTTATCCATGAGAACAAAGCTGAAGAAGAAGCAACTATCGAAGAGCCCGTAACAAGCAAACAAGCTAAACCAAAACCAGCAAAAAAAGAAGCTACCAAAAAAGCTTCCGACGACAAAGAAAAAGCAAAATCCCCAGCTAAGCCAAAACCAGCAAAAATAGCTGAGGAAAAGAGCAAGGAAGAAGGGGCCACCGTCAAAAAAGCCGCTAAAAAGACCAAAGCCAAAGCAACAACCAAAAAAGCTGTAGAAAAAACCTCAAGTACTGTGAAAAAAGTGTCGAAGAAGACAACGACGAAAAAGAGCACGTGATTCTTCAAAGGAATCCCTTTGATCCACAAATACCTCATCATCAACAAAACCCTTTTTCTCTCTTCCGCAAAGCTTGAAGATCAAAAAACTTCCAAAGTTATTGAACTTTTAGTACCAATTCAAATCCATTGGGATATTGTGGAGCTTTTAAAACAAGCGAATTTCTTGTTATCTAGAGGCGGCTTAAACGTTGATGTGCAAGCAATCTATCGCAAAATATACCGCGCTGCCTCTCCCTATGCTGTGTCGGAAAATGACCGCCTTTGGCTCATCAGCAATATTAATCAGGCTTCCTAACCTTCCTGAGCAGAGCAAGAATCTTAGGGGAGCACCTTTGCCCCTTACATCCCCCAGAACCACAGCCTGTCCGCTCATTAACACCCTCTAGTGTGTCTTCACTCTCAACAGCCTTCAAAACAGCTGCTAAGCTAATGCCCTTGCAAATACAAACTCGCTGGGCTAAGACTTTTTGTATTTTTTCTCTCGAATTTAGATCTGAAATTTCATCAAAAGGCAATTTATTCTCATTATTGTGTCGCTTAGTTAAGCACTTATACCTTACTAGTAAGGTTTTTTAAACCTTAAATCGCTTTTCGTAGTAAGAGCCGATAGCTTTAAGGAGCTCCTGAAAGTCATTCTTGATAATATAACCATCTGCTCCAACAGAAGTAGCGGCTTTTACATTAGCATTTCCTGACAAAGAAGTATGAACAACAACTGGTGTATTCTTAAAAAGATCGGTCCCTTTCACATATTTAGTCAAAGAGAGACCATCAAGTTTTGGCATTTCAATATCTGTCACAATTAAATCTATTTTTGAGTTACTTTGTTTACCACTCTCGATGTCTGCTAGGATTTTTTTTGCGCCCTCACCATTAGACGTTGCGATAACTTGATAACCCTCACGACGCAATATTTTTGTAGTATTAGAAAGAATAATCGAAGAATCATCAACAAGCAGGATAGTGAAATTTTTAGACGGTTGAGGAAGCTCAAGAGAGTTTTGTAACCCTTGATATTCTGAACTCTCTCCTTCTAGATCAAGAAGAATCTTCTCAAGATCTAAAATATACAAAAACTTATTGTCTTCGATCAGACACATACCGCTAAGACAGACATCTTTAGTAGCTGGAGCTGGTAAAATTTTATCCCATTGAATACGTCGAATACGCTTGGTTGTTTTAACAATAAATCCTGCCCGCTTCTTACTAAATTCAGTGACTATGATTTGCCGAGACGGCCCCGTGTTGCCACTAGCATCTCCTAGGATTTGCGCCAAATCGATCGCAGGAATAGGAACACCACGAAGTTCAAAGAGTCCAGCAATACCTTTAATCTTTGCAGCAAGCGGATTAATAGCAGGCAAACGGACAACCTCTCTCACCTTTGCAACATTTACCCCATAATTTGCTTCCATCGCACTACCATCAGGAAGCAAGCGATCAAGGGTAAACTCAATGAGATCAAGAGAGCTACTTTGTGGCTCAGCAGAACCAATTTGCCCGTTAGCCATATGGAGACCCTAGACTTCCTCAGTAGCTGATTTTAAAAAGAATTCAAGTGATTTGAGATTCGACTCAGTAAGATCACCGAATGTAAAACCAGCCTGTTTTTTAGCTTTATCAGTCCAAACTACTTTTGCCTTTAATTTTGAGGAGCCAATAAGTAGCTCTGATGCCATTTTTTCAGCTCTCTTTTTTTGCTTTTTAAAATGATCTTGAAAGCTAAACTTCAATACCATTTCTTCACCAACTTTCACTTTTACTGACTCTTCAAGCTTAACAAGAGCACCACCTATGCCAATATTAATAATACGACCTTCTGCTTTTGGCGCCCGCTTACCTTTACCTGATCCATGGCCAATAACTTCTGCTTTTAATTCAGTAAGAAATCGCCTCGTAACTCTTTTTTTCTCTAACAGAAAATCATCGATGACACGCCCCAAATCTTTACTTTTTATTGGTTTTCTTACCCAACTTAAAGAATCATTGTAAGCAAAAAGCTCCGTCTCGATAGCGTTTTCAATCTCTTCATTGGGAAAAGCTGTTATAATAACAGGCCCAACAAATTCTTTACGAAGCGCTTTTGTTAGAGAAATACCATCAGCATCTGGTAAATCAAAATCAACAACAACCAGGTCTGGCTTGCTTTCTCGCGCTGCCTTGATACAGCTTTCAGCATCTTTAACAATCAAGATATTTGCTCCAGGCAACTTATCTTTTAATACTTCTGAAGTCATAACAAGACTTGATTTAAATGCATCAGCAATTAAAATGGAAGGCATGTTGAATCCCCTGTTCACCTGCTTCTTTATTAATTTAATTATAGCGTTAAACTATAGTTGGGATTTACTATGACCTAGGCAATATCTTCCATCTCAAACTTTAATTTTACACTCTCTCTATACCGATTAAAATTTGTAGATACTATTTAGTTCTGGAGATTTTTTGTCATTACATTTTTTAACTATTGTTACTACATTCATATTTTTTCAACATCTAGCAGCTAGGCCTCTTAAAACGAGCGATGCCAGCAATGACTTAAACGTTTTTACAATAGACCTGCATTGGCAACCAAACGTCAAAACGCTTCAGATCAAGCCAACTCTACAGATCGTCAAAAATCGCATTCTTACAGCCAGCAATGACGAAGCTACCGAGCCTTTTAATCTTCGTATTTACAAAGACTCTGCCACGATTAAAAAGATAACTGACAAAATTGCTCAAGCATCTAAAACATTGCAAGTTTATGATCTTTTTACAAAGGAAGTGCAGAAAAAATCTATAGAAAGCCAAAATTATGTTGATATAAACATAACAAAAGAATGGCTTGATTACATTAACTTAGAAAAAATTGTCCTCTTGAAACAAAAAAGCCATTTGCAAATTAGCATCCCTTTTTCCTCATATTCTCAAGCAAAAATTGCAGAGGAGATCATCTATAGCTTGCGCCCGTTTTTGACGAACGTTAAACAGGCAAAACTAAAAAAAACAATGTCTCAAAAAAAAACGATCTCTTTAGATGAGTTGCTTTTGCCAGATTTTGCAGCTAAAAGAGTAAAAAAATTCTCTCGCTACCGCGGGCCTAACTGCTTCCAAGCTGCTCTTGGCTTTGCTGACCCTTTTTTTGTTACTTCTAATTTTCTCAATATCAAACGCGAACAATCTCATCATGCCAGCATGATAAACCATGATGAACTTTGGCGGGCGCTTAATGAATATTTTTATGTAGTAGACCCTAAGCTATCGCCTCTTAAGTATGGTGATATTCTTGTCTTTTTAGCGACAGGGAACAAAGACACTGTTATAACCTACCAGATGCTCAAGCATGCAAGCGTCTATCTTTTTGATCAGTTTAGCTTCTCAAAGGAGTCCAAGTCTGCTGATTCCCCCTATACTGTGAAAACAGTTGCAAAAGAATGGGAGCTTTGGCAACACCTTCATAACGATCTTGCCATTCTGGCTTTTCGTAAAGGCTCATCGAAGCTTGGAGAAAATTATTCCAACCAAATGATTGACTGGCTTTATTAAGCAATTAAAATACCTGGAAGGTGTCTATCAAGGCTTGTTAAATCCCAGGAAATCACCAATGACCTTTATCTTAAACGAACTGTCAGAAACCTTGGCTCCATACCCCATGGAAGAACTCAAACGCATTGCAAATAGGCTCAAGGAAAGAAACATCGAAGTCCTAGATTTTGGCACCGGCGATCCAGGGATCCCTGTTTGGCAGCCTATTATAGATGAAATGCAACGGACAACTGTTTCTTTAAGCCAGTATCCCAGCATATTAGGGATCGCTGAATTACAAAAAGCCCAAGAATCCTATCTTGCTAGACGCTTTAATCTACAAAAAAATGGCAAGTGGTCGACATTGCCAACACGCGGCAGTAAAGAAGCTATTTTTCACATTGCCTTGTCTCTTATTGGCAGAAAAGGCAAAAAAGCTCTGCTTTTTCCAAATCCAGGATACCCAGTTTATCTTAGCTCGGTACAATTTGCCCAAGGCAAGCCTCTACCCTATGAAGTCAATGCAGAAAATAATTATTTGGTTGAACCTTGGACGCTACCAAAATCGCAGGCCAAAGATATAGCTGCTCTTTGGATCAACTACCCTCACAACCCTACCGGGGCTGTCTGCGATGAGAAATATCTTGAAAATCTAGTTGACTGGTGCCATCAAAATGACTGCGTACTCCTATCAGATGAATGCTATACAGATATTTATACAGAGATAGACAAGCCTGTTATCCCGCCAACGCCTCTTAACATCAGCCAAGAGGGTGTCCTTGCTTTTTATAGCCTTTCTAAAAGGTCTGGGCTTACTGGTTATCGCTCTGGCTTTATGGCTGGCGATGCTACGATTTTGGCTAAGCACCAACGAGCGCGAGCAAATTTTGGCCTTGCTATGCCGGTTAGTACTCAATGGGGAAGCATTGCTGCTTGGAATGATGATCAGCATGTAAGAGAAAGACGGCAGGTGTTCACTCGCAGAATCCAGATGGTCGGTAACTTTCTTTTGGAACGCAAATTAATTAGTGAGCTGCCCCAAGCAACCTTTTATTTTTGGATTAAAATTCCACCCCAATTTGGCACAAATGATGTGCAATTTTGCATAGACCTTTCAGAACTTGGTGTCATTGCAACCCCCTCTTCCTGGCTAGGCGACGGTGTTGAAGGCTATTTTCGTTTGGCTTTAGTGCCTGAAGACGAAGAAACGCAAAAAATGCTAGCTATTCTTGGCCGCTTTTTGGAGTCAAAATGACTGATCTAAACCAATTAAAACAAGCTATCGAAGGCATGGTTCAAAAACCAGTATTAGACGAGGGTGATAAACAAACCGTCTTTGAGGTAATCAGTTTGCTCGATCAAGGCAAGCTGCGGGTTGCTTCGCAAGAAAAAGACGACTGGGTTACCGAAGCTTGGCTCAAAGAGGCTGTTTTACTATTCTTTCGCACTTCATCACTTACGACAATGCATGCTGGACCCTTTGAATACTATGACAAAATCCCGTTAAAAACTAACTATGCTGATCAAAAAGTGCGGGTTGTCCCTCCTGCTTGCGCTCGATTTGGCAGTTTCTTAGAAGAGGGTGTAATCTTAATGCCCTCTTATATCAATATTGGCGCCAGGGTAGGAGCTAGAACCATGGTGGATACTTGGGCTACAGTCGGCTCATGTGCTCAAATTGGTCAAGATGTCCATCTTTCAGGCGGTGTCGGCATTGGTGGCGTCTTAGAACCTGTTGCCGCTAGGCCTGTAATTGTGGAAGACGGCTGCTTTATTGGATCAAGATGCATCCTAGTTGAAGGAGTTAGAGTAGGTAAAGAAGCAGTGCTTGCAGCAAATGTTTGCTTAACACAAAGCACCCCTATCATCGACACTCGCTTTGAACCTTTTCAGGTTATTAAAGGTTTTGTCCCACCACGCGCTGTAGTAGTCGCTGGCACGCAAGAAAAGACTATTGCTGGGGGCAAAATCCAAACAGCCTGCGCTTACATCATTGGCGAGAGGAAAGAATCAACAGACCGTAAGACTTCGCTCAATCAGGCGCTAAGGCAATTTTCTATCTCTACATAGCGAGGAGAGTCAATGCCCCGGGTAAAATTCATGCCCACACAGGTGGAAGTCGAGGCCAATGAAAACGACAAAATCCTAAAGGTTGCCATCAAAAATAAAGTAAAAATCCGCTATGGCTGCGGGGCTTGCCAATGCGGTACCTGCGCTGTCAGAGTGCTTGAGCCTGAGAATGTTTATTCTATGGAAAACGATGAGAAATCACTTTTAGAAAAGATGGGACTGCCATCGACAGGAGAGGTACGGCTTGCTTGCCGGGCTAAAATTAAAAAAGATACGACAACAGTCGACTTGGACTTTCAATCTACCTACTAAGGTGATGTCTTTTGCTGCTGCAGGTAATCCGCAATTTGCACAAATTCTCGGGGAGAAAGCGTCTCAGCTCGCCGATTAAGATCAATCGGAAAGCCAGTTAAATTAGCCTCATTAAGAAAAGCAGAGATAGAATTGCTTAGTTTTTTCCGCCGTTGGTTAAAAGCTTGGCGGCAAATTTTCTCGACAAGATTAAGGGTTTCTTCAGGATAAGATCCCTTCTTAGGCATCAGAGAAATAACCGCTGAATCAACCTTAGGAACAGGAGAAAAACAGCTCCTTGGTACTAAAAACTCAAGTTTAACCTCAGCTCTAAGCTGAGCAAAAATACTTAAGCTGCCATAATCTTTCTTGTCATGAACAGAAGCTACCCTAGTTGCAAACTCTTCCTGCACCATAAGGACGATGATTTTTACATCACTTAGTAAAGGTAAAAGCTTAAGCAAAATAGGAGTAGAGATATTATAGGGAATATTGCCACAGATAGCTTTAGTCTGTTCTGTTCTGTTAAAAAAATCTTTTGTCTCAAAAGAAAGGATATCTTGATTGACTATATCAAGGTGTTGAGCCTCTTGAGGAGGCCAAGTTTTAAGCAAATCACTAAACCGCGTGTCTTTCTCGACAGCAAGTACATGCATACTTTCAGCTAACAAAGCTTTTGTTAAAACACCTGCCCCAGGGCCAATTTCCAAAACATCCTTGGCCTTGCTATCCTTGATTAATTTGGCGATTTTTTGACAAGGCCAATCCTGATTTAAAAAAACCTGACCTAATGATTTGCGCTGAAAGGGTGCTTTTCGATCGATCACCTAAGTAAATCCAATATAAAAGAGGTGTAATCACAAATTATAGGGATAGCTAGAGAAAGCTTCAAAGGCATGCTCAGTTTGTCCCTGATCTTTGCGGTATTTATGCCAACCAACGGCAGCAATCATAGCTGCATTATCTGAGCAAAAGCGAAGATTAGGAAACAAAATAGGCTTTGCAATCCTATCTTGCAACATTTTCCGAAATGTTGCATTTGCAGCGACCCCGCCTGCAACTAAGATCGAAGCTATAGGCCTGGTATCATTTTGCAACAGGTTTTGTAGTTTATCAACAATCTGGCGAAAAGCCTCTCTTTGGAAAGAAGCACAATGATCCGAAACTTCCTTTTCACTAAGACTCTTACCCTTGATGCGAGTCAACATATGTGTTTTTAAGCCAGAGTAGCTAAAAAATTCTTTGCTAGAGTCACTTAGTACTTTGGGGATAGGGTAAGCATCGGGGTTGCCATTTTTAGCCATTCTTTCAATATGAGGCCCTCCCGGGTAAGGAAGACCAAGAAGCTTGCCGACCTTATCAAAGCACTCGCCACAAGCATCATCGATAGTAAACATCCTAAGAGAAAAAGATAAAGGATCCTCCATACGATAGATGTGGGTATGCCCGCCAGAAATCACCAATGCATAACAGGGAAAAATGCTCGCTAAATCTTGCTCAGGAGGTAAACCTAGCAGCGCTCCATGAACATGAGCATGAACATGATTAACAGGCATCAAAGGGATAGCCGACCTAGTACTAAGGCCCTTAGCAAAGGAAATCCCAACTAAAAGTGCGCCAATAAGCCCGGGCCCCTGTGTGACAGCAATAAGATCGACATCTTTTAGAGATAGCTGGCTTTTCGCCATCGCTTGCTCAAAAAGCAAAGAAACAGCACTCAAATGCTCTCTTGCGGCAATTTCAGGGACAACACCTGCAAACTTTTCGTGTATTTTTATCTGCGACGATACTTCAGAAGCCAAGACCTTGCGGCCATCTTCAACTAAAGCAATTGCTGTCTCATCACAGCTTGTTTCTACTCCTAATACAATCACGGACTTGCCTGCTCCAATTTTGTTACAACTCCTTTTATTCCCGCCCCCTCGCTTAAGTCCGGATAGCTTTTTAGAAGTTCTTTATAGTAGATCAAAGCCATCTTTTTATCGCCTAGCTGCTTAAAGCAATCACCTAAGCGTTTCTTGACTTTGAACTTGTACTCCACATCATGGCTTAGCTCAGAGATCTCAGCAAACAGCAAAGCTGCATGCCTGACTTGACCGGTTTTATAGTAGCTTTCAGCCTCGATAAATCGCAGCTTAGCTAATGCTTTCTGATTTTTGACTAAACTCTTTTCAATCTCTTTTGCGTCTTCAATAATATTAGTGTATTTTTTCCCCTCAAACGCTTTTTCAACAGCAGCAAGGTCTTTTAATGGCGTTCGCTTTTTGACTTTCGGTTTTCTTGCTTTTTCAACAAGCTCTAAAAGCTCCATTTGCATGCGTTCAAGGCTAGCCACCCGTTCTTCTAGTTTTTGAATACTACGACCTACCGAGTCCACATCATCAGTAGCATCTGGCATTGTGCCTGTAACGATGCCAATTCGCAGCTTCGCGATTTCGCCTTCAATACGCTGAATTTGTTCGCTAAATTGATCAAGAGCCTGACCTGTCGTTGCAATGCGCTGGTTAGCCATCTCACCTTGATTTTTATGGAATTCACCTTCTCGGCTTACTGTTTGCTCAAGATCCAAAAGTCGCTTTTGCGAGTTAAACAAGCCTTCTCGCAGCTTTTCGCCCTCTGACATTGACATGCAAGCTGAAAGCCCTATAAGCGCAAACAAAGACAGCGCAATTTTCATTGTTATCCATTCCCTTAAAATATAAATACTCAGATTTTTGGTAGAGCATCGATTCTTAGGGAATTTATCACCGCTCAAGGGGTTTTAGAAGCCTTGAAACAGCATTCTAATGCTATTTGGGGTATTTTTTTTCAAGACCTCTTAGGCGAGCGCGCAACCGTACAGTATTCACCAAGATCTTATTGGCCTCGCGAACCCAATTCCAATAGTATGACCTATGAATTTTAATTTCTAGAGTACGTAACTTAAATAGCTCCTTTACTAAAAGCATCTGACGGATATTGTCTTGATGCTCCTTAAGCCTTGCGACCAATTGCTCGGGTCGCTTATGAGTATTTTGTGGATAAAAGTCCACCCAGGGAATGCCTTGTTGAGCAACCGTGGCGTTTGAAGCTGCTGCTCTTTCTGCTGCCGGTGGCGATTGCTCATCCTGGCTTGGCAAGTTTTCAGAAGAAACCTCTTCCTTAGAAGAAAGCGCCAGCTCACCCTTAAGCATCTCATCAATTTCAGCTTGATCTGCCACGCTTACCCCTTAGTTCTGATCGGCAGAACCAGCCTTGTACTTGACTAGCTCTGTTTTTACTTCCATTTTTAGCTTCTTAATTTGGCCTTAAAGTTATAAAATCTCCTGTCGAGTCTTGCCAAACGCCTACAGGAAACTTTTCATGACAAATTCAGAAACGACTGAAACATCTCTCAAAAATAGACTGACTACTGCTGAAGATTTTGTGCCAGACATGGATATCATTGATCAAATGGGTGAAAAGCAGCTAAATGGCCTCATTGAAGAAGAGAAACCACACACAGCACCGACAGAAGCTGAAAAATTTGTCACCTTCGAGCAAGCAGCTCTTGATCCAGATCTTTTAGTAACCATTACATCTAAAATTGGCTGGCCAACCCCCACGCCTATTCAATCAATGTGCCTGCCGCACACCCTAAAGGGCCGAGATGTCGCAGGCTTTGCCCAAACTGGCACTGGTAAAACGGGTGTTTTCTTAATTACCTTGGCGCAACATATTAAGCAACGTCACTTAGAACCTAATAAGCCTAGCGACAAAGGCCAACCGTTTGGCGTGGTGCTTACTCCCACTAGGGAGCTTGCTTTGCAAATTGCCGAAGAGTGTCAAAAGTTCTTTAGCTTCTTGGGCTTTAAATCTCTTGCTGTTTATGGTGGCAGCTCTTGGGAAGAGCAAGCAGCAAAATTGCAACAAGGTGTGGATATAGTTATTGCTACACCTGGTAGGCTAAAAGATTTCTATCAAAAGCAAATTATTGCGCTAGACAAAACGGACATCTTTGTTTGCGATGAAGTTGATCGCATGTTTGATATGGGTTTTATTGATGATGTGGAATTTTTCCTAAACAGCATTAAAGAGACCACTCAAAAGCTAGTTTTCTCAGCGACAACTAACGATAAAGTCAAAGAGCTTGCTTTTGAATACCTAAACCACCCTGAGTATATTTCAGTAAGCGGTGATGAAATTGCACCAGATCGCATTGAGCAGCATGCTATTATCTGCGAAACCCACAATAAATTTAAAATCCTTCTAGGGCTCTTAAGTCAACACCAACCTAAACGCTGTATCATCTTCACAAACACCAAGCTAACAGCTAGCTGGTTGCAGTATAAACTGAAGAAAAACGAATTCAATGCAGACGTCATCACCGGTGATCTACCTCAATCAAAGCGCATTGATTTAATCCGCAAGATCAAAAACGGTCAAATTAATATCCTTATTGCCACAGATGTCGCAAGTCGCGGTTTGCATATCTCTGATATTAGCCATGTTTATAATTTTGACTTGCCAGATGATGCCTCTAACTACGTGCATAGAATTGGCCGCACTGCTAGAGCTGGCGCCACTGGCGCTAGCTATTCATTAGTTTGCGAGGAATACGCAAATAATTTCCTACCTATCCAGGAGCTTTTAGGCGCCAACGCTCCTAAATCCAGCTGGTATGACGAGACTTTTTTGCAAATAGAGGATAAATCAGGCAATCCTTTTGAGGAAAATTTCGGTAAAGAGTTTGCGCCACTACCAACACGTGAGTACCGTCCTCGCGATAATGAACGATATGCTTCTCGCGACTCTAGAGCTACAAAGAAAGAATTTACCAGACCTGGTGAACAGCATCGCGTGACAAACAGACCACCAGCAAGCGCTACAAGATCAGCGCCGGCAACGAAGAGTTCCTTTTCTTTATTTGCTCTATTTAAACGCTTTCTTACCCTTCTTTTTAGCTTTGGCCGCAAGAGTAAAGCTGCAACCAGCAATAGCTCAAGCCCAAGCCAAGAAAGACCTTACAACCGACATAGAAGCAGTAGGCCAGGAAACAGTCGACAAAACGGCGAGCGCCCACGGCAGCAGAACAGACCGCGAACCGGCTCTCAAGGCAACTATCCTAGGGACCAACATCGAGATCGAGGCCAAAAGCGTCCTCATCGCGATCACCGGGATAACCGAGGCCGCAGGTAAGGCTATGATTTTAAACACATACTTAAGAGCCTTAGCTCTGCACTGCGAGTTTGTCATAAATGTCGAGAATTTTTGATGGTATTTAATCTTCTTTTATGTTAAGAATGCCCATGGATTTTATTTTTAAGGAAAGTTGACAATGAACAAAGTTTTCGTAGGTTCCCTTAGCTGGAACACAGGGGATCAAGAGTTAAGGGATCTTTTTTCGCAAATCGGCGAAGTATCTGAAGTTAAAGTGATTACTGACCGTGAGACCGGCCGTTCAAGAGGTTTTGGTTTTGTAACATTTACTAGCTCAGAAGATGCTTCAAACGCTGTTGCGCGCCTTGACAATACTGAGTTTGACGGCCGAACCATTAAGGTTAACATTGCTGAAGAAAAAAGCAGAGAAAACCGCGGTGGAAGCAGAGAGCGCCGCGAACGCTGGTAAGAACTATATAGTTTATGTTTAGTCGAGAGGGGTTAGCCCCTCTTTTTTTTGCCTTTTTTAGCGACCAGTGCGCTTAATAAAGCTTGCTTCGTAAATCATGCCGAAAAACCGCAAAATATATGGCTACTGGGGGCTAGCCTTGGTTAGCAGACGAGCAACTTCTACTACCTACAAATCCCACAAACTCTTGGAACAGCGTCATCACCAGCCGTCACGGCCGCATCGGCCAACCGGCGTCAGGTGATCTGTTTGCATTTACCCCGAGTTAATGAAGTCTCATTTTATTGACCGCTGGAAAGTATCTGAAGCTAGCAGGCAAGACTCACAAAGAAAAAACTGGTCGGGGTGGCGGGATTTGAACCCACGACCTCACGCCCCCCAGACGTACGCGCTACCAAGCTGCGCTACACCCCGATAGAATATCTAGCTAGACCGTTACAACTACCACGCAAACAAGCCTCTCGTCAAAACAAAAGTAGCTAGACACAATCTACCCATTGAGAGGCATACCTTGTCATTGCTAGAATAGGAAAGCTCGAACCCATACCTGAAAGCAAGGCATGCATAGATCAAGGAAAATGAAATATTTTGTCATTTTCTTTCTCACTCTTTGGGCCAATCAAAGCTTTGGCAAAACTATCACCGAATTTCTTCACTCCCAAAAGCCTCCTAGCGAAACAGTCCGCGCTCTCATTGCTTTTTGGGAAAAGATCTTTTATCACTACCCAAGTCACAGCGCTATTATCCATGACAGCGCTGCAAATCAAAATATTGTCGATATTGTCGATTTTAAAGTATGGGCAAGAAAACAAAACATCAGCGATGAAATACCAAATCTAAAAAAGCGTAATGCAATTACAAGTGCCTATCTTAGACGCTACGAGCTGGGATTAAAGCGATTTCAAAGGTTTGGCAAGAAGGCCATGAACTACGGTGCTATTGAGCAGCGCCTTTTCCATGTTTTTAGCCGTAAAAGCACAGATATAAATCGTCTATTTGCTGGCAATATTGAGCTTCGCTTGCAAATAGGACTTGCTGATCAATTTATACCAGCTGCTAGCAGAGCAAAAAAGTACTTACCCTACATGCAAGAAGTCTTTGAACGCCAAGGCATTCCTTCAGTATTAACCCGAGTAGCTTTTGTTGAATCTATGTTTCGTCATAACGCAGTATCAAAAGTTGGTGCCAGTGGCATTTGGCAAATCATGCCAAAGACAGCAAAACCCTATTTGCGGGTTGATCATCTCATTGATGAGAGAAATTCGCCGTACAAAGCAGCCGTTGTAGCTGCCCGCTTGCTTGCAATGAATTTTGACAGACTCAATTCGTGGCCTTTAGCTATCACTGCCTATAATCATGGGGCTTCAGGGTTAAAAAAAGCTCTTCATCGACTTAAGACTAATGATTTTAATACGCTTATAGAAAGCTATTCTCAAGACCGTTTCGGTTTTGCTAGCAGGAATTTCTATGCTGAATTTATTGCCGCAGCCAAAACCTATGAACGTCTGATACAAGAAGGGAAAATTGCTCCTCCACCTGCATATAGCGATGTAGAAAAGATTGTTCTACCAAAGACACTAAAACCACAA
>CALBMD010000183.1 GCA_937896265.1 uncultured Pseudomonadota bacterium | reverse complement strand
GTAGTGCGTTTATCAGAATGGCTTGAGTGAAAAAGAACTAAATTTAAGATACTGTCTTTATTAGCAAAATCAGTTGCCACACCCTCTTTAAGCGTAGCGCCAAACTTGCCCCAAAACTCTTCGTATTTTTCTCTTTCTTTCTCAAGAATTGTAGCTAAGCTGCGATAAATTTTTGAGGCCACAGCTTTTCTAATGCTTTGAATCTGACGATCTTGCTGCACCATTTCTCGCGAAACGTTAAGTGGTAGATCGCTTGAATCGACAATCCCTTTAACAAAGCGCAAATGTTGTGGTAGGAGTTGCTCACAGTTATCCATAATAAAAACACGGCGAACATAAAGACTTAGGCCGTATTTCATGTCGCGCTGGTTATAATCAAATGGTTGATTTTTTGGCAAAAACATCAATGCCGAAAACTCTTGAGTACCTTCTGCTTTATAGTGAATGCTTTCAAGAGGCTCTGTCCAATCATTGGTGACATGCTTGTAAAACTCTTTGTACTCGTCAGCAGTAACTTCTTTGGGATTGCGCAGCCATAGAGCTTTTTGACTGTTCAAGACTTCGTCATTTACGAGTGTTTTATATTTACCAGAAATAGGCTTATCGTCTGCATCTCGTTCCTGCTCCTGAGTTTCCATAAGCATTTTAATAGGATAAGAGATAAAGTCTGAGTATTTTCTGACGAGAGATTTCAGGGTCCATTGATCAGTAAAATCCTGAGGGTGATCTTCCTCTTTAGGCAATTCTTTCAAAGACAAAGTGATCTTTGTCCCTTGGCGAAGCTCACTAATTGGCAGACGCTCCACTGTGTATTTACCATCAAGACCAGATTCCCAGATGACAGCTTCATTGCCACCGGCACGAACAGTCTCAAGTGTAATCTTATTTGCCACCATAAATGCTGAGTAAAAGCCAACACCGAATTGACCAATCAATTCAGGTTTATCTTTAATTTCTTTAGCTTTTGAAAGAAATGCCTTGGTGCCTGAATAAGCAATAGTACCGATGTTGGTAACAACCTCATCATAGCTCATCCCAATACCATTATCTTCAAGCGTCAAAGTTTTTTGCGCTTTATCCACACTAAGCCGAATGTGTCTCTCATCAGAAGTGGTTTTGATTTCCTTATTGGTGACTTCTTCATAACGAAGTTTATCTAAGGCATCAGAAGCATTAGATATCAACTCCCGTAAAAAAACCTCTCGTTGGGAATATAATGAATGGATCATCATGTCCAATATTTGCTGAACTTCTGTCTCAAAAACCTTGGTTTCCTTTGCCACTTTCGCTATCCCCTTTAAGATGATTGATTTTTCTCGGCCCAAAGCCTAGCATGTTCTTTAACCTAAGATCAAGGCCTGAGGTTGGCAAGGTGCTCCTTGCAAAAAAAGCCTCATAATCGGCGCCAAACTCTTGAATGTAGGCGGTTAACTATGAAATACCCTAATCTTTTAGCCCCATTAGATCTTGGATTTACTCAACTTCGCAATCGCATCCTCATGGGATCTATGCACACAGGCCTTGAAGAAGAAGAGCGCGGATTTGAGCGACTTGCCACGTTCTACGCCGAAAGAGCTAAGGGAGGGGTTGGTCTTATAGTTACAGGTGGTATTGCTCCTAATTGGCAGGGTTGGGTCAGCCCTTTTGCTAGCAAATTAACCAACGCCAAAGAAGGTAAAAAACACGAACTCATCACCAACGCGGTTCATGCCCATGACGGCAAAATAGCTATGCAAATCCTGCATGCTGGGCGCTATTCCTTCCAACCTTTTCTTGTAGCACCTTCCCGTATTAAAGCCCCTATTTCGATTTTTACGCCCTTTGCTTTGCCCAAGTGGGGCATCCGCAAGACGATTAGGGACTATGGTCAGTGCGCTATGCTAGCTGAGAAAGCCGGCTACGATGGGGTAGAGATCATGGGTTCTGAGGGCTACCTAATCAATGAGTTTATTGTCCCAAGGACAAACAAAAGAACAGATGAATGGGGCGGCAGCTATGAAAACCGAATTAGATTCCCCCTGGAGATTGTGAAAGAGGTAAAATCTAAAGTCTCTCCCCAATTCATCATCATTTTCCGCCTATCGATGCTTGATTTAGTGGAAGACGGTAGCTCTTGGGAAGAAGTAGTGCAACTAGGCAAAGCTCTTGAGGAAGCAGGAGTCACGATTATTAATACAGGGATAGGCTGGCATGAAGCCAGAGTGCCTACCATTGCCACGAGCGTACCACGCGGCGTCTTTAGCTTTGTTTCCGCTAAAATGAAACAAGAGATCAAAATACCGGTTTGTACTACAAACAGAATTAATACTCCCGAACTGGGCGAACAAATTATCAAAGATGGACTAGCCGATCTTGTGTCTATGGCTCGTCCTTTATTAGCAGACGCCTATTTTGTAAAAAAAGCTATGGATGATCGAGCCGTAGAGATTAATACCTGCATTGGCTGCAATCAAGCTTGTCTTGATCATGTTTTTCAAAACAAAATTGCTTCATGCTTAGTAAATCCACAGGCTTGCCATGAAACTGAGCTTAGCTTTGCTCCTGCCGCTAAAAAATTACGATTTGCTGTAGTTGGCGCCGGACCAGCAGGCTTATCTTTTGCAATCACCGCAGCACAAAAAGGGCATAAAGTTACTCTTTATGAAAAAGACAACATGATCGGAGGGCAATTCAATCTAGCCAAAAAAATCCCCGGCAAAGAAGAATTTAACGAAACCCTTCGCTATTTTGGCACTATGCTAGCTAAGTACAATGTTGAGGTTATCTTAAACCATGAGGTCAAGGGCCAAGAGATCATTACCGGTAAATACGACCAAATTATTATTGCAACTGGCATCATACCTCGCCATCTGTCAGGTATCGAAGGTCTAGATCACCCTAAAGTACTGAGTTATCTTGATGTGCTCAAACGAGAGGTAAAGGTTGGTAAAGAGGTAGCCATCATCGGTGCTGGCGGTATTGGGTTTGATGTTGCTATCTACTTAACCAAAGAAAATCCCAAAGAACCTAACAGTGCTGATAGTTTCTATCAAGAGTGGGGCATCGACAATAAACTAACCCGGCGAGGAGGCCTCATGGCAAAGACAGAGATTGCCTCACCACCTCGCAAAATTACTATGCTGCAACGAAGTAAAGGCAAATTAGGAGCTAAACTCGGCAAAACAACAGGATGGATCCACCGAGCACATCTAAAAAAGATGCATGTAGCAACCATCTCTGATGTTGTGTATACCAAAATTGACGATATTGGTCTGCATTATGAACAAGCAGGCCAAAAGAAAATAGTGCCTGCAGACCACGTTGTTATTTGCGCTGGACAAGAGCCACTGCGTAAGCTCGCAAAAGATCTTAAAGATCGCAATATTCCTGTGCATTTAATCGGCGGCGCCGATCAGGCTTTAGAGCTTGATGCTAAAGCGGCAATTGCTCAAGGCGCAAGACTAGCTGAGGCATTTTAACATGCACTACCAAGCTGCTTTTTTGCTAATTTTTGGTATCTTGAGTACTTTCGGCTCTGTCTGGATTTCAGATGAATTTGATGCTATCAGGATGCAGGTATATTGCTTAGCTCTTGTGCCTGCAACTATCTTTTTTCTTTTTACTATCAAAAACAATCAAGAGTTCTGGCACAAACGCCCTGTTTTTTTTAAAAGAATTTGGTTAGCTCTTAGCCTCTTACATAGTTGGGGATTTATTCTTTTAATCAATGCAGCTTTTAGCTCGAATAAAGTCACTATTGGCAAGGTGATTAGGCAAGATGTGTCAGATCAAACATTTTTCACCCCCTACCGACGCGGGGGATTGGGGCACGTTTTTCGCTACCGTTTTTGAGACTTATAGCGAAAGCAATCTATGACATGATCTTGTACCATGCCAATAGCTTGCATGTGAGCATACATAATCGTTGTTCCAACAAACTTAAACCCACGTTTTTTCAGATCCTTACTAAAGGCATCTGACTCCTTAGAGCTAGCTGGTATTTCTTTCATACTTCGCCAAGCATTTTTAATGGGTTTACCACCCACAAAGCCCCAAGAATAACTATCAAAACTACCAAACTCCTCTTGTACTTTTAAAAAAGCGCGAGAATTAGTCACTGCCGACATAACTTTCAGGCGGTTTCTAACAATGCCTGGATCTAGCAGCAACTTCTCAATCTTTGCTTCCGTGAAGCGAGCTACTTTTTTTGGATCAAAATTAGCAAATAGCCGCCGATAGTTCTCTCTTTTGCGTAAAATAGTAATCCAGCTTAGCCCCGCCTGAGCACCCTCTAAGATCAAGAATTCAAAATGCTTTTGATCATCATGTACAGGCAC
>CALBMD010000182.1 GCA_937896265.1 uncultured Pseudomonadota bacterium | reverse complement strand
TTTTTCCTTTTGGTAGGGAACAAGCTTTGTTTAGGTGAGCTGAAAGAAATTTCGACAGGTGAGCCAATTACCGTTAAGGAGAGAGATTTTACTATCACGCCAAGCCCGGGTTGGGAGATCCTAAGAGGCTACCCTAACATGAGCCTTTTGCTTCAGATCCCAGCTCGAGCTGGCTTAGACTATCAACGCACTATACAAGTGATGGCTTTTAAAGGCTCATACTACCTAGACGACCTTGGAGCAGAGCAGTTCGTCAAAGAACTCAATGAAAAAATACCTGAAACAAGCGGTCGCATTCACAACTTTTCTGTACGACCTTGGCAAAAAGCAACTTTAAAAAATGGTCAACCTGCCATTTTGTTTTATGCTGATTTCATGATGGAAGACAAAGCTTTCATGCAAGCGCATCTTTTAACCTCAACAAAGACAAACCACTACCTTATTACTTTCACAGATCTAGCAAAATACTTTCAAGGCGAGGGCGAATCAGATCATTTAACCCCAGCATGGGCAACGATGATCTCCCTAGAATTAAAAGAAGCTCCACCAATTCGCTATTTTGAGATTAAGGTACTGAGCGTTTTATTTGTCGCTTTCTCAATAGTTATATTCTTTGTAATACGCCGTCGCCGTCGTCGAGCACAAACCTCTTATTCAAAAAGTGCTGCAACATCATCGCTTGAATCAGATTATTACCCAGTATCAGGGGAAACTACAGCGATTAGCCAGCTAGACAGTGAACTAAGCCACAAGCCCTATACCCTACCCCCTGATAGCCAAGCTCCATCCTCAGCTCCCCCATCTTCAAGTTCTTCTGAAAAGTGGAAGACATAGCTTGACGGATAATATTAAAGATGGCATAAACAGGTTTCGCAAGTCGAGAGGGCGCATAGCTCAGCTGGTTAGAGCACTGCCCTTACAAGGCAGGGGTCCAAAGTTCGAATCTTTGTGCGCCCACCATTTCCTCTCTATTGCTTTCATTAAATTCCCAACCACTCTATATAAAACTTAAGCCTAAAGTTACTTTCTTACTGGGGCTCAAATACCTTGGCTATAGCTGGGTTACAACAATTGGTGGCTTACCCTTACGGATCACCATCGTATGCTCATACTGGGCTGAATAATGCAAACCAGGGTTAATAAGAGTCCAGCCATCATTACCATCATCAACCTTCTTATTCCCTGTTGATAAGAATGGCTCGATGGTAATCACCATATTTTCAGCCAGCATTCTCTTATCTTTGGGGTTATAAAAACTTGGTATTTGTTGTGGCTCCTCATGCAAAGTCGTACCAATCCCATGTGAGCATAAATTCTCAATAATAGTAAACGAACCTCGCTCTTGCTCGATAGTTTTTCCAATAATATTCAAGCCTTCACCAGCCCTCACCTTTGAAATCGCTTTCTTTAAGGCGCTTCGCGTCGTTTTCAACAAATCAACTAAACGAGGATCTTTAGGCGGAAGGATAAACGAAGCACCGGTATCTGCAAAGATGCCATCTTTGGCTGCTGACACATCAATATTGATAAGATCTCCCGCCTTAAGCACCACCTCCTTGCGTGGAATACCATGGGCAGCCTCTTGATTGATACTGATACAGGTATGACCTGGGAAATCGTAGCACAAAATAGGCGCCGATTTGGCTCCCTTGTTCTCCAAGAACGCCTTGCCTAACTGGTCTAAATCCCAGGTACTCATCCCTACTTGAGCCTGAGTTATCATGTATTCTAGACAATTAGCGACAATAGAGCCAATAATCTGCAATTTCTTTAAGTCGTTTTGGGATTGAATGATCAAAAAAGGCCTCGAAGTTTTATCATCTAGGTATTATAGAATAATTGCAAAGAAACAGGCTACAAAAGATCGGTAGTTTAAGGAAAGCTGCATGGACATCTACTCGAAACCCCAGGAAAAAAGTTCGAAGGACTACACCTTCAAAGAAATCGAAACCAAGTGGCAACACTACTGGGAAAAACACGAGACATTTAAGACAGAAGATAAAGGCTCAAAACCTAAATATTATATCTTAGATATGTTTCCCTACCCATCTGGCAACGGGTTACACGTCGGACATGCTGAAGGCTATACAGCGACTGATATTTTTGCCCGCTTCCAGCGAATGAAGGGCTTTAACGTCTTGCATCCTATGGGCTGGGACGCTTTTGGTCTGCCTGCTGAGCAGTATGCGATTAAAACAAACACCCACCCGCGAGAAACAACTGAACATAATATCAATACCTTTCGCAAACAAATTAAAAGCTTGGGCTATTCGACAGATTGGAGCAGAGAAGTCAACACGACTGATCCTGGTTTTTACAAATGGACCCAATGGATTTTCTTAAAACTATTTGAGAATGGCCTGGCTTATGAATCTAATCTACCGGTGAACTGGTGCCCAGCACTAGGTACGGTTTTAGCAAATGAAGAAGTCATCGACGGCAAATCCGAAGTCGGCGGCTACCCTGTTGAAAAAAAATCAATCCGCCAATGGGTCCTAA
>CALBMD010000181.1 GCA_937896265.1 uncultured Pseudomonadota bacterium | reverse complement strand
TCAAAAGCTTCGCATTTTCAGCTCTAGTGTGGGTATCCGCCGACTTCTTGATCAATTCATTAGAAGTGTTACCAAAGAAAAAAAGGCTTAGAGGATGAGGGGCATGAGTGCGAAAATATAGGTTCGCTAAAACCACAAATATTTTCGGAGCGTACACTCGTGCTAGAAACTAGCTAGCTAGTTATGGTTATGATGGGAACCGCAATTGCATGGCCAGAGAATCCCGGCTTAATGCACTTCAGGGGTAGACTGCCATTTTTCAGGATTTTCTATCATAAACTGCAAAAGACGTTCTTTAACATGCTGATCAAACATCTTGGGCTGCATTTGCTTGCGTATATCTAAAAACATCTTCTGCGATCTTGGATCAAGGGACTTGATATAAGCTTGAGTTAATCCAGCATAATCATCATTTTTTAGCTGCAAGAGCCTCTCTAGTTCAACATCGGCCATTTGTCTAAGGCTACTACCTTGCAAATTTTGCTTTTCGTCGCTTGCTGTCTTTTTTAGTTCAATGGGCTTAATGCTTTGCAACGATGGCTGGCTAGGAGAAGGGCGTGTTATGACTTGCCCAGTAGCAGTAGAAGCTTGGCCTTTTTTTGTCTTAAAAGACTGCAAGAAAGACTTTTCTTGCCAAGTACTTTTAGTAACAAGGCTTGCTAGCGGGCAATTTTCCAGCATTTCCCAATAGGACAGGTCATTTTGTAACTCACGAAGATACTGGCTATAGAGGCTGCGAACAACTTCCTCAGGATCTTCTAATTGACAAACAAGGGGAAATATTTTTGTCTCTTTAATCTTGTCTGGAAGAGGATGTGGATGTCCTTTTAGCGAGCGGATAAGCCACTCTAAATAAAGATGCTTAAGAGACAACAATAAATTACCTGCAAGGGGCATGCATTTATCATAAGTGCTTGTTTGCTCTTCACTTTCTAAAATATCTAAAAGTCGCTTAATCTTCCGCTCATGCTGGCCAAGCTCCATACCACAAGCTACTGATGTCAAAAAGTCTGCCGTATACTGAGGGGTAAAAATTCTTTGCCAGGCTTTATACAGCATTTGGCAATATTGGTTTACATCAGGTGAGAAGGCTCTTCTGCGACTAATTCGCCAAAGGTACTGTGCCCCGTTTTCTTCTTGGCCATAGGCAAGGTATTCTTTTGGCACATTAAAACTAAGCACTCCATGGTCGATCAGTTTTTTAGAGAGACGTTTAAGAGTAATGATTTGATGGCTTAAGCGATGTCCATTGGGGCCTGGTTTTAATGAACTAAATAAATCACGCAGGCTTTCAGAATAAACTCCATCCACATGAACCATGCGATACTGCCATTGCATAGCCCGCTCTAGACGCAAAAATAAGGCCTGCTCGACTCCCTTCATATCTAGCCAAATAGATTTCCAGACCAGCAAAGGTGGCCGTTCACTACATAGTTTTTGCAATGTTGGTTTAGCTTGTATGCTGCGAGAAAGCTCTCGATAAGCATCGATGTAGCCAAAGAAACTTTCAATATAGTTGCTATTTGGCTGCAAATGCATGACAAAGCTATCGCCTTTTCTTTCAATCGCTTGATCTGTAAATAAAGCGATTGCATGAGTACGATCAGAATCAAAGTTCATCAAACGAAGGCCACCTAAAGCCAATGCGACGCGCTTGATACTTTGCGTGCTTTGAAATAATTTAGCACCTACCTGACGCTCAATAAGCAAGGGATCCAAAACAATCCCCTTGCCAATGCCACTTTCTAAAATGCTGCTTTGCAGCTGAGAAAGCAGGAAAGAGAGAATATAGACCTCAAAGGGTGAAGATAGAGGTAGCGTTCCGCCCTGCCTAAAATGAGCATAAACAAGCCTCTCATGCTGCGCTCTAAGCGCATTTTCATAAGCCTGCACCCACCATTGAGGTAAGAATAAGTTAGTTGCCAGACAATTGCCTATCTGACTTGCCTCACCGAGTTGCATGCAAATCAATCCTAACAAGTGTGAAAATTTGATAACTAATCTGCTCGGTGTCTTCAACTTTTTCAAAGTACATGTCGCTGATGCTAAAGTCAGCGGCATCAAAGCCCTTGCCAGCTAAATCATATTTCGCCTGCCCTAAAGCAGCTTTTTCTGCCTGAATAAGACCCAACTTGATGTGGTTAACACCTTTTTTGCTTACCACAACAAAAATCTCATTGCCCATTTGGTTTGTCTGCCCTCGAGCCCAATTTGCCCAATCAGGACGCGCATGTTTGGACGTCTCCAAAACTGTCGTTGTAATGGGTTCAAACCCTGCACAACCAGTAAGAAAACTAACTAAAACACACCCTTTAAAAGCAAACAAGCGATGCCGTCTTGAGCTTACCATGCAAGAAGCCCACCTAAATGAGATGATAGAGTATACCAATGCCCAACCAGCTGTCATTTAGTCGGAACTTTGCATCTTCAGGCTTGCCGTCAGAATCGCCAACCCTATGAAAGACACTTTGACGGCGATGGTACTCAACTCTAATCGCTCCCCCCAGATCATAGAAATAATCGATTACAAACACTTGATCAGATGCAACAATCATTGTTGCATCCATTGTTGTGTTTGAACTTCTATCTTCAATCCCTTCGACGCGCTCCAAATAACTTTCAAGACCCAAGATGAATTGCAGACGAGAGTTAACCTGGTAGATACCAGCTAAGAAAAAGCTTGGTAACTGAAGAGAAACCTTTGGATAAAACACCTTACTCTTTGTCCCCAGGTGTTTCAAAACACCCATGGAGGTGCCTAGAGCATAACCGAAAGGACCAACAAGCGGCAAGTGAAACGAGTAGCGTGCCTTAAGGAAAATACCCTTTGAAGGCTCTGATTTATTTTGGATATCGCCAAACCGCGTAATCTTCCATGTCCCTTTAGTTTGGCCAGTGATTAACGAAAAGTGATGCTCCTGACGAAAGCCAGATAAATATTTACTAAAAAGGCTACTGTCACCTTCCTCAGCGTGCGCTAGAAGAGAAAAAAGCAGCAAAAAGAGGCCACAGCAGGACTTTGACATGCTGATTTATCCTGGATCGCTTTCGGTTACTAAATCACAATTAGATCATTTTGATTAGGAATCGGGAACCAGAAAAATCAGGTGAGGATCTGAGTTGGTTTCCCAACAAAGCTCTGGCAGAATATGAGCGCCAAAAGAACCTTGAATTAGGGCTATATGTCTATGGAAAACATTATCGCAAATCCTTCTGAGCATCTTCTTGAGATCGCAATCTTAGCAACAGCCATTCTTTTCTTACTCTTCAGCGTGGGGTGGCTATTTTATCGGCGGACAAAAGTAACACCAATCACCCTACAGGACGAAAAGCCAAAACCCATTGCCAAACCTTGGTTTGAACGTTTAGATGAAGGTCTATCAAGAACACGCTCTGCTTTACGTGAAGGACTTGCCGGGATTTTTTCTGGTCAGAAAACGTTAACTCAGGGTATGCTTGATAACTTACACGAAATACTTTTTAGGGCTGATATTGGGGTAAAAACGGTAGACAAGTTGATTGAAAGCGTCCGCCAAGCCAAGGCATTACCAGAAGATTCAAGTCTAGATACTGCTAAAAAAGCTATTTACAATAAATCGCTTGAGTTTCTTGAGCCATCTCTAAACGCCAAACCTCTCTCTAATAGCAAGCCTCTGATTATTCTGATCATAGGTGTAAACGGGGTAGGCAAAACAACAAGTATTGGCAAGCTCGCTGCTTACTTTAAGTCCCAAAATAAGTCTGTGCTTCTTTGTGCTGCTGATACCTTCCGAGCTGCTGCTATAGAACAGCTACAAGTATGGGGTGAAAGGCTAGATGTCAAAGTAGTTGCTCATCAGCAGGGTAGTGACCCTGCTGCTGTTGCCTATGATTCTGTGAAGGCAGCTACTGCCAGAGGAAGTGATGTTTTACTTATTGATACGGCAGGTAGGCTTCATAACAAACAGGATTTAATGAAAGAGCTAGAAAAAATTAAGCGTATTCTAGCTAAGGATGTCCCAGACGCCCCTCATGAGACTTGGCTTATCTTAGATGCCACAACCGGCCAGAATGCTTTTCAACAGGTCCAGGCTTTTAAAAGTGTTGCTGACCTTTCTGGGTTGATTTTTACTAAGCTTGATGGCACAGCCAAAGGCGGTGTCTTAATCGGTGTGTCTGACGAATTTAAACTGCCTATTCGTTTTATCGGTGTAGGCGAACAAGCTGAAGATCTGAGGCCTTTTGTTGCTAAAGATTATTTAGATAAGATTTTTAGTTAGGCGATGGTGGGGATAAGAGAACTCGAATCTCTGACCTCTACGATGTCAACGTAGCGCTCTAACCAACTGAGCTATACCCCCGAGGTTTACGTAAAATATAATTAGTATGGCTTTTTGTCAACTCTTGTTGAGTTGTTGCGGGTTGCTTGGCTTTTGGATTAAGACTGCGGATTAAAACTGCGGTTAAGACTGCGGATTAAAGCTTCTTTGTAAAAGCAGCCTGAAATAAGACGGTGTTCTGGGGAGCTGCGCGCTCCCCAAACCCCAGCGCCGGGGGAAG